>NZ_JAXCID010000005.1:0-133552 GCF_035985125.1 Arthrobacter sp. CG_A4
GGCCAAGGAACGCGATATCGACCGCCGCACGTACCCGGCGACACTCAGCACGAGGATCTTGACACCCGCCCCCAGCCCTTAACCGAACGGCATTGCGCCTAAACCCTCACGCTACGCAGATCGCCCCGCGACGCGCACAATGCCTGACGACGCGGGAATTCCGGAGTCGTCAGGCATTTCGCGCGTCGCAGGGAACGTTGCGCGTCGAGGGAACGCGGATGCGGCTAGCGCCGTGACGGGTGTTTTGCGAGCTGCCGGTTAATGCGGGCGGCCCAGAAGGGTCCTTCGTAAAGGAAGGCCGTGTAGCCCTGCACCAGGGTGGCGCCGGCCTCAAGCCGTTGCTGGACGTCCTGCGCCGTTTCGACGCCGCCCACGGAGACCAAGGTCAGTGCGCCGCCGGTTGCAGCCCTGAGACGGGCCAGCACCTCGAGTGAACGCTTCTTCAGCGGCGCCCCGGAGAGTCCGCCGGCCCCGCACGCCCCGACCTTCCCGGGGCTGGAGACGAGCCCAGTGCGGGCGGTCGTCGTGTTGGTGGCGATGATGCCATCCAGGTTCAGGTCCAGCGCCAGGCGAGCGACGTCGTCGAGGTCCTCGTCGCTGAGATCCGGCGCGATCTTGACGAGCAGCGGCACATGCCGTCCGGCGGCTTTGTCCGCCTCCTCCCCCACCGCCGCAAGCAGCGGGCGCAGCGCCTGAACATCCTGCAGGAGCCGGAGCCCGGGCGTGTTGGGGGAACTGACATTAACAACGAGGTAGTCGGCGGCGGGGGCCAGGCTCCGGGCGCTGATGAGGTAGTCCGCCACTGCGTCCTCGAGCTCCACGACCTTGCTCTTGCCGATGTTGACCCCGATGACCGGGCGGACGCCGGGATAGTGGCGCTGCAGGGCGGCACGGGCTGATTTCAGCCGGGGCGCCAACGTGGCGGCGCCGTCGTTGTTGAAGCCCATCCGATTAATGACGGCCCGGTCTTCGATGAGGCGGAAGAGCCTGGGGCCCGGGTTGCCGGGTTGCGCCTGGCCGGTGATGGTGCCGACTTCCACGTGCCCGAAGCCGAGGTCGGTGAGGGCCTCGATGCCGAGGCCCTCCTTGTCAAACCCTGCGGCCAGCCCGAACGGCGAGGGGAAGGTCAGGCCGAAGGCCTGGGTCTGCAGCGAAACTGCCGGGGCAGCAAATTTTTGCAGCATGCGCCCGGCGCCGCAGCTATGGACGAGGCGAATGACCCTGAATCCGATTTTGTGGGCGCGTTCGGCGTCCATCCATGAGAAGGCCAGGCGGAAGAAAGTCGGATATACGCGCATGGTCCCAGTTTTGCGGTTCCGGCGGTCCAGACCAAACCCGCTCCCCGCCGGGCGCTAGCATGAAGCCATGACCAGCGACGCTATATCCCCGGACGCGGGACCCCAGGGGGCGGGAAACACCCTGATCGAGGCCGGTGCCACTGTTGCCGGCGCAGGGCTTACCGATCCGGTGTCCGCGGCCCGGGCCCATGCTGCCGGCCCGCGCGCCGCGGTACTGGACCAGATGCCCGGACTCTTTGCTGCCGGCCGTGCCGCGGCGGCGGCGATCTAGGTTTCGGCGATGAAATGGGAACCCGACATCCTCGGGGACGACTTCGAGGCGTGCGCCTTCCGGGCGGCGGGCCCCGACGGCCTTGAGCGGACCGCCACCCTGGTGCGTCGTCTCCCGGACACCGGCAGTAGCACCGGGCCCGGACCGCTGCAACCCGGCAACGGGACAGGCACCGGGCCGGACAGGACCGCGCCGGTGCAGCCCGGCACCGGGCCGGACAGGACCGCGCCGGTGCAGCCCGGCACCGGGCCGGGCAGGCCCGGACCGCTGCGGTCTGTGTTGTTCCTGCACGGCTGGAGCGACTACTTCTTCAACGTGGAACTCGCGGAGTTCTGGGCCGGGCAGGGCTTCGAGTTCTTCGCCCTGGACATGCACGATCACGGGCGGAGCCTGCGGCCGGGCACCCACGGCGGCTATGTGGCGGATCTGGCCGACTACGACGCCGAGATCACCGCCGCGATCGGCATCATCCGATCGCTCCACCCGACCGCCGTCCCGCCGTCGGTGACGCTGATGGGGCATTCCACCGGCGGGTTGATTGCCGCGCTGTGGGCCAGCCGGCATCCCGGCGTGGTGTCGCAGCTGGTTCTCGACAGCCCCTGGCTCGAAATGCACGGCAGCCCGGCCGTCCGCCGCGCAGCCCGGACCATGGTGGAACCCCTCGCCCGCTTCCGGCCCGAGTCCGTCATCCGCCTCCCGGAACGCGGGTTCTACTGGCGCAGCATCAGCAGCGCGGCCGAGGGCGAGTGGACCCTCGACGACAGCTACCGACCGCCGCGCGCCTTTCCCGTCCGGGCCGGCTGGCTCAGTGCTGTGCTCACCGGCCAGGCCAGGGTGGCCCGCGGGCTGAATATTGACGTCCCGATCCTCGTCCTGATCTCCGGGGCCAGCGCCAACGGAATGTTCTGGAAGGACTCCATGCGGCGCACCGACGCGGTCCTGGATGTGAACACGATTGCGCTGCGGGCCCTGGGCCTGGGCCGCACGGTGACCCTGGAACGGATCGATGGCGCCCTGCACGACGTGTTCCTGTCCGCACCGCGCGTCCGCGCGGATGCCTACGCCCGGCTGGCCCGGTGGCTTCGGGCCTATGTACCGTCCGACGGCGGGACCACATGACCGTTCCGTCGGCCGCTCCCCGGTGGCAAGAGGACGTGCTGGGCAGCCGGTTCGAGTTCCTGGAGCTGCCCCTAATTCCCGACGACGAGGGGCCCGTGGTCGCCACCCTGGTGCGGCATGCCGCCTCGGGTGGAGGCGGGGACGGGGAAGTGGAACGGACGCCGGTTACGGCGGCAGCGAGTCCCGTGGACAGGATCTTCTCGGCCCTGCACCGCTTCTTCGGCCCGGACGGCCGGCGCCCGCCGGCGCCGGGCAACGGCCGGCGCGCTTCTGAGCGCGGGGCGCCGGAGAAGGTGGTCCTGTACCTGCACGGCTGGGCTGACTATTTCCTGCAGGCCGAACTCGCCGACCATCTGGTTGCCTGCGGCTTCCACTTCTATGCCCTGGACCTGCGAAAGTTCGGGCGCAGCCTCCGCGGCTGGCAGACCCCCGGCTACATGACCGACCTGGCCGTTTACGACGAGGACATCGCCGCCGCGCTGGCCGCCATCGGTGCTGACGTCGCCCTCCGCACCGGCCGCTCCCGCCCGCCGACGGTGCATCTGCTGGCGCATTCCCTCGGCGGCCTGGTGGCGGCACTGTGGGCTGACCGCCACCCCGGCCGGCTGGGCACCCTGATCCTCAACGCCCCCTGGTTGGAATTACAGGGCAGCAGCCTGATCCGGAACATCGCCATGCATCTGGTGGAACCGCTGGCGCGGGCAGACCCCCGGCGGCCGTTCCTGCTGCCGGGTATGCCGGGCTACTGGGAGTGCGTCAGCGACACGGCGCACGGTGAATGGACCGTGAATCCCGGGTGGCGGCCAAGGACGTCTTTCCCCATCAGGCCCGGCTGGACGAAGGCGGTGATGGCCGGCCACGCGGCCGTGGAACGGCGGCTCGACATCACGTCACCGGTGCTGGTGATGTTGTCCGGGCGCACCCGGATCCAGGCCGAATGGTCCGAAGAAATCACCGGGGCCGACGCCGTAATCGACGTTGAGGAGACGGCGCGCCGGGCGCTTGGACTGGGCCGCCGCGCGGCTGTCTTCCGTTACCCGCAGGCCCTCCACGATGTCTTCCTCTCCCGCCTCGCGGTGCGCCAGGAGGCCTACGACGATCTTGTGCTCTGGCTGCGCCTGTACCCCGGCTGACTCCCTGGGGCTGACGTTCCCCAGGGGGCTCGTGGCCGGCCTGCCGCCCCTGGTGCTAGGCCCGTTCTAGGCCGCCGGGCCGCCGTCGGGGGCCTCGTCGATAGCCCCGCCGTAGCGGCGGTCCCGCCGGGCATAGATCTCGACGGCGTCCCACAATGTGCGCCGGTCCACGTCAGGCCAGAGCGTATCCAGGAAGACGAATTCGGCGTAGGCCGACTGCCAGAGCATGAAATTGGAGAGCCGCTGTTCGCCGGAGCTGCGCAGGAAAAGGTCCACGTCCGGGAGATCGGGTTCGTCCAGATACTTCTGGATGGTCTTCTCGGTGATGGCTCCGGGCCTGAGCCGTCCGGCCGCCACTTCCGCCGCAATGGCGGACACGGCATCGGCAATCTCGGCGCGTCCGCCGTAGTTAACACACATGTTCAATGTGCAGGTGCTGTTGCCCCGGGTGAAGTCCTCGGCTTCCTCCAGCTCGCGGATCACCGAGCCCCAGAGCCTGGGGCGCCGCCCGGACCAGCGGATCCGGACGCCCCACCCGTCCAGTTGGTTCCGCTGGCGTCGTAGCACATCTTTGTTAAATCCCATCAGGAAGCGGACTTCCTCGGGCGAGCGGCGCCAGTTTTCGGTGGAAAACGCGTAGACGCTGACATACTCGATGCCGAGTTCGATCGCACCGGCCACGACGTCCAGCAGCGCCGGCTCCCCCGCCTTGTGGCCTTCGATCCGAGGCAGGCCCCGCTGGTTGGCCCAGCGGCCGTTGCCGTCCATCACGATGGCGACGTGCCGCGGGATTAACTCCGCAGGAATGGCCGGGGGCGCGGCTCCGGAGGGGTGCGGGTAGGGCGGCACCGGCGGGCCGCTCCGCTGCCGGACCGGATTTTTCTTCTTACCCAAGGCCACAGTCAGGTACGCTCCACATGTTTGAGGGACTTCAGGACACGTTCCAGATGCCATTGCAGATAGGCGGACACCAGGCCGGCGGATTCGCGGCGGTGTACCGGGGCCGAGGCGTCCGCCGTCGTCCAGTCCCCGGTCAGCAGAGCGCCGAGCAGCAGGACAGTTTCTGCGGCGGGGGCCGGGGACCCCGGCGGCCGGCACTCCGCGCACACCATGCCGCCTAGCGGTGCCGAGAACGCGGTGTGCGGCCCGGGGGCACCGCAGCGCGCGCAGTCCGTGAAGCTCGGCGCCCAGCCGCCGGTGGAAAGGGCGCGCAGCAGGTACGAATCGAGGATAAGTTCCGGGGTATGGTCGCCGCGGCTCAACGAAGCCAGGGCGCCCACCAGCAGGTTGTACTGGGCGGTGCCGGATTCGCCGTCGACGTCCGTGAGTTTCTCCGCGGTCTCCGTCATGGCAGCGGCCACCGTGTAGCGGCCGTAGTCTGCGGCGATGTTGCTGCCGTACGCGCCCTTGGCGACAGCCTGGGTGACGATATCCAGGCTCCGGCCGGAAATCAGCTGGAGATCTGCCACCATAAAGGGCTCGAGCCGGGCGCCGAATCGGCTGCTCGTGCGGCGGACTCCCTTGGCCACGGCGCGGACCTGTCCATGGTGTTTTGTGAGCAGCGTGATGATGCGGTCCGCCTCGCCCAGCTTATGGGTGCGCAGCACGACGGCGTCGTCGCGGTAGGCGCGGGCTGCAAAGGAAGATGGTTGTGCCACGGTCAATCTTCGCACTGTCTTTGAGTGGAACGCTGCCATTGCGGGAAGCAGCATTGCGCCGACCGAGAACCCGGCGGCGCAGTGCTGGCTCACCGCTTAGGCGCGTGCGTCCCGGATGGCACGGTTCACGGCCGAGATGACGGCCTTCAGCGACGCCGTGGACGTGTTGGCGTCGATCCCCACGCCCCACAGGACACGCTCCCCCACGGCAGCTTCGACGTAGGCGGCGGCGAGGGCGCTGCCGCCTTCGGACAGCGCGTGTTCGCTGTAGTCCAACACACGGACGTCGACGCCGTCTTCGCGCAGGATGGCCAGCAGGGCCGCGATCGGACCGTTGCCGGTGCCGGTGCGGCGGACCTGGGCGCCGTCGATCTTCAGGGCGGCGTGCAGCGTCATCGTGCCGTCTTCGTCCGACTCCGTGCTCACCGCGCCGAGCGCATAGCGGCCCCACTGCTGGTCCGCGGAGCCGGAGGGCAGGTACTCGTCCTGGAAGACCTGCCAGAGCCGGGCACCACTGACCTCGCCGCCCACCAGGTCCGTCTGCTTCTGGATAACGCCGGAAAACTCGATCTGGGCGCGGCGCGGCAGGTCCAGGTTCCGCTCGTTCTTCAGCAGGTAGGCTACACCGCCCTTGCCGGACTGGGAATTCACCCGGATGACGGCCTCGTAGCTGCGGCCGAGGTCCTTCGGGTCAACGGGAAGGTACGGGACCTGCCAGGTGAAGTCGGCGACGCCCTTGCCGGCAGCAGCGGCGTCCCTCTCCAAAGCTTCCAGGCCTTTCTTGATCGCATCCTGGTGCGAGCCGGAGAAGGCGGTAAAGACGAGGTCACCGCCGTAGGGTGAGCGCTCAGCCACAGGCAGCTGGTTGCAGTACTCCACGGTGCGGCGGATGTCGTCGATATCAGAGAAGTCGATCATCGGGTCGATGCCCTGGACGAACATGTTCAGGCCCAGGGTCACCAGGTCCACGTTGCCGGTCCGCTCGCCGTTGCCAAAGAGGCAGCCTTCGATCCGGTCCGCACCGGCCAGGTACCCCAGTTCGGCCGCGGCGACGCCGGTGCCCCGGTCGTTGTGGGGGTGCAGGGACAGGATGATGCCCTCGCGCGGGTGCAGATGCCGGCTCATCCACTCGATCGAGTCGGCATACACATTGGGAGTTGCCATTTCGACGGTGGCCGGCAGGTTAATGATCACCTGGCTGTCGGCGGAGGCCTCGAACACGTCGGCGACGGCGTTGCAGACCCGGACGGCGTACTCCAGCTCGGTCCCGGTGAAGGATTCCGGCGAGTATTCATAGGTGATGTGAGTCTCGGCGAGGGTTTCCTCGTACTTCTTGCACAGGCGTGCGCCCTGCAGCGCGATGTCCAGTATGCCGTCTTCGTCCTGGTTGAAGACGACCCGGCGCTGCAGGACCGACGTCGAGTTGTAGAGGTGGACGATTGCCTGCCTGGCGCCGACCAGCGATTCGTAGGTCCGCTCGATCAGGTGCTCGCGGGCCTGGGTCAGCACCTGGATGGTGACGTCGTCCGGGATGTAGTTGCCTTCGATCAGCTGCCGGACAAAGTCGAAGTCGGTCTGCGATGCTGACGGAAAGCCGACCTCAATTTCCTTGTAGCCCATGCGGACCAGCAGATCGAACATCTTCATCTTGCGGGCCGGGCTCATGGGGTCGATCAGGGCCTGGTTGCCGTCACGCAGGTCCACGGCGCACCAGCGCGGCGCTTTGGTGATGACCTTGTCCGGCCAGGTCCGGTCCGGGAGTTCCACCGTGATCATGTCCTGGAACGGGACGTAGCGGTGGACGGGCATTCCTGAGGGCTGCTGTGCGTTTCGCATGAGAATCGGGGCCTTTTCTATCGTTCCTGGTGAAAGGGTGGCCGGGCAACACAGACTCCGCAGCGAGGGTGGGCCTTGCGCTAGATCGCGTCTGAGGCCTCGCCGCGGCAGCTAAGAAGAAGCAGTTCTGCGCGCACCTTTTCACAGTAACACGGGCCGTAGGATGAAGGAGTCAGACCTCGTAACGTCCATCGTGCAGCCCCGTAACAGTGTTTTCTGCGCTGACGGGACGCCTCTCAAAGGAGAATCCGTGCCGCATTCGGGAATCGCCCTGTCCAATATTGACTCCAGCGTGCGGCCGCAGGACGACCTGTACCGGCACGTCAACGGCACCTGGCTCAACAACACGGAGATTCCGGATGACCGGCCCCTGGAGGGGACGTTCACCGCGCTGCGGGACGGCTCGGAGCAGCAGGTGAAGGAGATCATCGAGGACGCTGCCGGCCGCGGCACGGAATCCACCGGGATAGAAAAGAAGATCGGGGACCTTTACAACAGCTTCATGGACGAGGCCTCGGTCGAGGGCAAGGGACTGGACCCGATCCGGGGACGGCTCGCCGACGTGTTCGCCACAGAATCCGTTGCCGGGCTCATGGCCCTGGCCGGCAGGCTGTTCCGCGCCGACGTTGCCGGCCTCTTCTCCATCTATCCCGCCCCCGACGCCGGCAACCCGGACCGGATCCTGCTGTACACGGGCCAGGGCGGCCTCGGCCTGCCGGATGAGTCCTACTACCGCGAAGAGAAGTTCGCGCCAATGGTCCAGGCCTACCGCGGACACGTCAAGACGGTCCTCGAGCTCGCCGGCGTCACCGATCCGGACGGCGCGGCCGGCCGCGTCGTGGCGCTGGAAACCGCCCTGGCCGCACACCACTGGGACAACGTCACCCTGCGCAATCCGCAGAAAACGTACAATCTGAAGACCGCCGACGAGGCATCGCACCTCTTCCCGCTCTTCAGCACCTGGTTCGACGCCGCCGCCGTCGCGCCGGAGAAACGCACCGAACTCGTGGTGAGCACCCCCGATTTCTTCGCCGGTGCCGCCTCCCTGCTGGACACGGAGCCCCTGGCCGTCTGGCAGGAATGGCTCGCAATGCGCGTCATCAGCGCCGCCTCCCCGTACCTTCCCGCCGCGTTCGTGGACGCAAACTTCGCCTTCTACGGCACCACCCTCAGCGGCACACCGCGCAACAGGGACCGCTGGAAGCGCGGCGTCGCAGTCGTCGAGGCCGCCCTCGGCGAGGCCGTCGGCCAGATTTACGTCGCCCGGCACTTCCCGGAAACGCACAAGGCCCGGATGCGCTCGCTTGTCGGCACCCTGATCGAGGCGTACCGCGAATCCATCACCGGTCTCGCCTGGATGGGCGCGGAAACGAAGCTCGAGGCGCTCAGGAAGCTCGATTCCTTCCGGGCAAAAATCGGCTACCCGGACAAGTGGATCGACTATTCGGCCGTCGACATCGACCCGTCCGATCTGCTGGGGAACGTGGAGCGCGCCCACAGCGCCGACGTCGACCGCCACCTTGACGAGGTGGGCAAGCCCGTGGACCGGGATAAATGGCTGATGACGCCGCAGACCGTCAACGCCTACTACCACCCACTGCTGAACGAGATCGTGTTCCCGGCAGCCATCCTGCAGCCGCCGTTCTTCACCGCCGACGCCGACGACGCCGTCAACTACGGCGGCATCGGCGCCGTGATCGGCCACGAAATCGGCCACGGCTTCGACGACCAGGGCTCCCAGTACGACGGCAGCGGCCTGCTCCGCAACTGGTGGACAGGGGATGACCGCACCGCCTTCGAGGCGCTGACCTCACAGCTCGTGGCCCAGTTCGAGGCGCTCTCCCCCAGCGCCGCCCCCGGCCACACCGTCAACGGGAAATTGACCCTCGGCGAAAACATCGGCGACCTCGGCGGCCTGACAATTGCGTACAAGGCCTACCTGATCAGCCTCGATGGCCAGGAGCCGCCGGTCCTGGACGGCCTGACCGGTGTCCAGCGCTTCTTCGCGTCCTGGGCGGCGGGCTGGCGGCAGGTCATGCGCACTGAGGAAGCGATCCGTCGGCTGGCCACGGACCCGCATTCCCCCAACGAATTCCGCACCAACCAGATCGCCAGGAACCTTGACGCGTTCCACGAGGCCTTCGGCACCGCCGGGCAGGACGGCATGTGGATGCCGGCCGCGGAGCGTGTCAGCATCTGGTGATGTCAGGTGCGCTCAGGCGCAGGGGAACCATTGGCTGGCGGCGTCGGCGCGGGCCCGTTGGTCGGTGAACCGCCGGCGCACCTCGGCGATGGCCGCGGCCAGGGGGAAGATCTCCGCGGTGATCAGCTGGTCCGTGTCATCGGCTCCGATCGGGTGCCAGTAGACACCCTCGGCGGTGACCGTGACTTCGGGGATCAGCGATTCAATGGTTAATTCGATGCCCGCGTCGGCGTTGCCTCGGTGCGCCAGTGCCCTGATGACCTGGTCAACGGGGTCGATACCGAGCGCGTCGAGGAACTCGTGGAACGGCTCGAGTTCGTGGCTTTGAGCGGCAGGCAGCGTGGCCGCGACCTTCACCCGGAAGCCCTCGTCCTGGGCAATCCGGATCCCGGCAACGGCTCGCTGCCACGATCCTTTGCCGCGGTGGCTGTCATGACCGTCCGGAGTGGCGGAGTCAAGGCTGATTTGCAGAGTGAGCCTGCTGCGGTCCATCCGGCGCAGCCGTTCGAGCCGGTGCCCGCGGAAAAGCATCCCGTTCGTCAGCAACGTGGTCGGGAGCGCCGTCGTACAGACGGCGACGAGCCCGTCAAGGTCCGGCAGCAGGAATGGCTCACCACCGGTCAGGATGAGTTCGCTCACGCCCGATGCAACAGCCTCCGCCGCCAGCCGGCGGATGCGGTCGAGTCCGAGGGCGCGCCGGGCGGTCTGTGGTGAGGACCTCGCGCAACAGTAGTCGCAGGCCAGGTTGCAGTCGAAGTTTGTATACATCCACAGCCGGGTCCCGGGCAGCCGCCCGTCCTCCACTGCCGTGCGCGGGGCGGGGGCGCGGCCGCGCCGGACGGTGACGGCACCGTCGCGGACGCCGACGAGTTCATTGCCGGTCCGGTGGCACCAGGCGGCCACTGTTGGCGTTGCCTCCTCCTGGTCAGCGGAGCCAAGCGGCACGGTGACGGTGGAGCCTGCGGGCACGGCGGCGATCCGTTCCAGGAGTTCCAGGATCAGGACGGGATTTACCATCGGGGCCCGATGCCTTGCTCGCGGACGGCCTCGAACAATGTCTCGTAGCCTTCCAGCCGGGGGGCTACCCAGCGACGGAGTCCTTCCATTTCCAGGATCGGCCGGTGCGCCGGGTTCTCCCAGTCCATCGCGAACAGGTGCTCCACCCAGGCCGTGGCGCGTTCCTCCGACAGCGCGGGCAGCGCGGTGAAGTTGCAGTGGCTGTAGACGGGCGACTCCCACAACGCCTCGAAGGCCCCCGGCATCAGCTCATCGCGGCCGATCGCCTCCCAGGTGTTGATACCGATGGCGGCGGCGTCGGCGCTGTCATCTAGGACGGCCCGCAGGGCATCAAGTTCGCTTCGGCCGGTGTCGCCGTGTTTTCCGACGTCGCTGTCGAGCCGCAGCAGATCCACCGCTCCGTCGCCGAGCCCGGCCGTGGCCAGGAAATGGACCGGCAGGATCGCGGCCTGGGCGGAGTCCCGGGACCCCAGTGCCAGGCGGCGGCCGCGAAGGCCCTCCAGACCTGCCAGACCGGTGCCAGCCCGGGTCACAAAAACAGACCGGAAGGCGGCGTCCGTGTCCCGCATGGCCAGCGCCCGGCACGCGCCTTCGGTCCGGGCGACGGTACGGACCCACGCCAGGTTGGTATTCCACGCTATGTCGATGACCCCGTCCAGCAGCGCGTCCACCTGGCGCCCATAGTTGGAGAACAGCACAAAATCCATCTCGGCCGGTGTCCCGGCGAAGTAGTCCCGGATTCCTTCCCAGATAGTGACGACGGTGGGGGTGTACGCCACCGAACCCACCAGCAGCGGGGCGCTCACGCCGGCGCATTCACTGCGGCGGAGGGGCTGTCGAAGAGCGGCTGCCCGGTGATGGCCTTTCCATAGAAGTCGTACAGCACATCTGCCGTCGGGGCCATCACGTGGCCGGCTCTGGCATCACGGAAGTACCGGTCAATGTGAAGATGCTCGGAGAACGCCGCACCGCCGCAGACGCGCATCGCGGCATCGGTGATACTCAGGGCGGCGTCGTTGGCTGCGGCCTTGACGCCCAGCACGTGCAGCATCGTGTCATCGCGTGGCTCCGCAAGCCGGCCGGCAGCCTGGTGCAGATAGGCCGTCGTGACGGCCAATTCGATCGACATCTTCGCCAGCCGGGCGCGGACGGTGGGCAGCGCCGCCAGGCTTTCCCCGAGGTGTTCGAGCCGGGCGGCACTGGTGTGATGGATTGCGGCCTCGACAGCGGCGCGGGACAGCCCCACCGACACCGACGCGTTGCCCAGGTTGAACCAGGGCAGCACCGTCTGCAGCATCAGGTCCATCCCGCCGCCGGCCGCCCCGACCCGGTTCTCCTCCGGTACTTCGCCCGCGAAGGTCATCGGGCTTGAGGCGTTGCCCCGCAGTCCCATGCCGCGCCATTCCCCGGACACTTCGACGCCGGGATGGCCGGCCGGTATCGCGTACAGGTCCACGGTGTCCGCCGCGGCGGTCCGCGTGGAGACGAGGTACACGTCGGCGTGTCCGGCCGAGGTCACCCAGCTCTTCCGGGCGTCGAGCAGCACGCCGGCATCATTCTGCCGCGCCCGTGAGACGGGTGCCCAGAAATGCGACCGGGATCCTGGCTCCGAGAACGCCAGCGAAGCCAGAGCCCGGCCGCTTGCCATATCCGCGACAACGCCCGGCAATCCCGCCGGTGGTGCGGCCGCAACGGGCATCACGGCGCTGATGTGCATGAGATAGATCATCGCCGTGGACCCGCAGGCGCCGGCCAGTGCGCTCAAGACCTCGACCAGTTCGTGCGGTCCTCCGCCCAGGCCCCCGGCGTCCTGCGGCATGGTCAGCCCGAGCAACCCGGATTCGCGCAGGGCATGGACGGCCTCGGTGGGGAACCGGGCGGCCGCGTCCACGTCGCGGGCATTGGCGCCGGCAACGGCGAGCACCGGATCAAGCCGCGCGGTCAGATTCATCATGGTTAGTCCCTTTCCGGGCTGTAGGTACGGAAACTGCGTCTGCCGAGGGGCGCGGCGTGAGCGTGACAGCCAGCAGCCCGATCCCCAGACCGCCCATCAGAGCCACGGTGGAGCCATCTCCGTCGAGCCAGTTGACGCTCCTGTCGGCCTGCAGCAGCTGAAGCAACGCGGCCGCGACGAATCCCGCCCCGGACACGACCGCCAGGCCGCGCACGCGCAGAATCCCGGCGACAACCGCGGCAACTCCGAGGATGAGGAGCAGCACAAGACCCGCACCCCGGATGTGGATGAACTCGATCTGCGCCGGTCCGCCGCTGGAGAACGTGAACGCAGAGCCCAAGAGTGCGGCCCCGCCCAGGGTGAGCACGGGAAGATCGACGCGGCGCCGGGTCATGACAGCCTCGCGAGGACTTTTTCGACGCGCCCGGTGGATTCCACCCAGCGGGGCCGGAGGACTCCGTCTACCCCGTAGGCGCGACCTGCCGCGGTGGCAAACAGGGCGATGTGGGCCAGGATCATGAGGTAGTAGGACCAGTGCCATTCGTTCGGGGCGTTAAGAACGGACAGGGTGATCGCCAGCGACTGGAATACGCCGACGACCGCCCAGAGGCGTGTGGCAAAACCGATGAGCAGGAAGGCGCCAAGCCCCGCCTCAACCAGCAGCGTCATCCACCCGAAAAACGGAAGATTGGGCAGCACCACATTCTCAACGAGCGCTGCATAGGGCGGAAAAACGGGATAGTCAACGGCGAAGCGGGTGAAAAAGTAAAGTCCGGTGTTCTCCCGTTCACCGAAATCCGGTGGCACCTTCCAGGCGGCGTTTTGGATCCACAGCAACGCCACCCCTGCCCGCAGGGCGAAGATCCCTCCGCGGGCCAGCCGGCCGTCCCCCGCCTCAATGGGGCCAGGCGTTGCAGCCTTCACGGAACGATCCCTACTCATGGACCCCATTAAGGACCTATGAACGGGGCGGCGCAAGACCAGGGCCCCTCTGGTTCCGGAACGGTCCGCTCACCACCGTCCCGCGGCCCGGCAGGGGCAGCACGCCCCTCCGGCGCGCAGTTAGCCGGTGATGAGCGCCGGGTTCGCCGGCTGGCAGACGATGTCCCCGGCCGTCTGGTTGACGATATCCGCGGGCAGGGCCGTTTGGCTGCCCCCGCCCGGGGTGCCGCCCGTGAGGTCGCTGCCCAGATAGACCTGGACGCCGACGACGCCGACGGCCGGACGAACCTGCGCGGCAGGAATCCCGAGCAGCGCAGCCACGTCGGCGGCTACATCGGCGAACTCGGCGCCGTAGTACACGGCCGTGGTCGCCACGGGCTTGGCCGCCAGCTGAACGGTGTTGCTGAATCCCCCGGTAATGAGCGCCGTGATGATCTCCTGGGACCGGGCGGGAACCCCGGAACCGTTGGCCACCGCGACCGGCTGCAGCGTCTCGTCATAGGCCGGTGCAGCCGGCGTGGCGCCCGGCTCGGCACTGGCGGACGCGGACGCGGAGGCGCCTGTGGAGGCTGCACCACCCGGCGTCGCCGCCGGGTCCGTCAGGTCCACGTCCTTGCGCATCGCGGCGAAAAGCTGCGAGGCGGCGGGCTCTGCCAACTGCAGACGGTTGATGTCGCTGACCGCCGGCTCGGTGGGGACGGCCACAAACGCCACCTTGCCGACGTCGATGTTCTTCAGGCGGTTGCCCACACTCAGCAGCGTCGGGACGGAGGCCATGCCGTCGTCGATCGTGAGGTTCCTGGTGACCACGTCGGCGATCTGGAGCATCCTGCCGGGGTTGCCGAGCGTCCCGTCGTCCTTGATCTTGCGGACCAGCGAGGACAGGAACCCCTGCTGGCCTTTGATCCGGCCGAGGTCTCCGCCGCCGGCAAAGGCGTGGCGGGTGCGCAGGAACGCGAGGGCCTGTTCGCCCTCCACCTTGGAGGTGCCCTTCGGGAGGCGCAGCCCGGAGTCGGGATCAAAGACGGCATCGCTGATGCAGACCTCCACACCGCCGACGGTGTTGGACAGTTCCTTGACCGAGTTGAAGTCCGCCATCATAAAGTGGTCGATTTCCAGGCCGGTGAGCTTGTTGACGGTGTCGACGGCGCAGCCGATGCCGGCCTCGGACATCGCCGCGTTGATCATCACGTTCTTCTGCGCCGGGAAATCCCGCTTCGATTCCTGGTCGGTGCACTTCGGGATATCCACGAGCAGGTCGCGGGGGAAGCTGATGACGTTGATCCGCTTGTTGTCGGCGGAAATGTCCATCAGCATCATAACGTCGGATTTCCCGTAGCCGGTGGATTCGCTGGCGCCGCCGTACTGGGAGTTCTTGCCGTCACGGGTGTCCGAACCAAGAACCAGTATCTGCATCCGGTCCGTCGAGTCATTGACCGGCCCTTCGGTCTTGTTATTGCCTGCGCTCAGCGACGCCTTCGTGAGGTTTCCCTGCAGCCGGATGGCCCAGTAGGCGCCCAGGGCAAGGACACCGACGAGCAGGACGGAAACGACTGCCGTCCCGATCTTCAGCCAGCCGGGCATCCCTCGGTGGGCACCTAAGTGCCGGGCGGGTCCGACGGCGGGATCTTCCGTGTGCCGGGCAGCAACAACCGACGGAACCGTCGGGGCGGTTCCGTCGGCACGGTTGTCTCGGGGTCGAGCCACAGCTAAAGCCTTTCTTCACGCATAGGAGTCTGCCTACTTTAGTGTCTCAAGCTGTGAATTTCCCGATGCGCCGCTGCGCCGGAGCGGCGCGAACGCCACACCACCTGCCAGGACGCCGCTTAGAAGCCGAGCTTCACCAGCTGCTTCGGGTCCCGCTGCCAGTCCTTGGCTACTTTGACGTGCAGGTCGAGGTAGATGCGGGTGCCCAGCAGCGCCTCGATGCTCTTGCGCGCGTTGGTGCCGACTTCGCGGAGCCGGGCGCCGCCCTTGCCGATGATGATGGCCTTCTGCGAGGACCGTTCCACGTAGAGATTGACCCGCACGTCGAGGAACGGGCTGTCTTCGGCCCGGCCTTCGCGGGGGACGATCTCATCGACGACTACAGCCAGGGAGTGCGGCAGCTCATCACGGACGCCTTCCAGGGCGGCTTCCCGGATGAGTTCGGCGACCATCACCGCTTCCGGCTCGTCCGTCAGATGACCCTCCGGATAGAGCGGCGGCGACGGCGGCATATGGCTGATCAGCACGTCAGCGAGGGTTTCGACCTGGAAACCGTCCGCGGCGGAGACCGGGACAATATCCTTCCAGCCATCCTCGCCCAGCACGGAGCGGCCGAGGGCGGCCACGGCGAGCAGTTGCTCGGTGAGGCCCTGGCGGTCCACGAGGTCTGCCTTGGTCACGATCGCGATAACCGGTTTGTTGCCGACGGCGGCTAGCTGGGCGGCGATGAACTTATCTCCCGGGCCGATCTTTTCGTTGGCCGGCAGGCAGAAGCCGATCGCGTCCACCTCGGCGAGGGTGTCCGCGACGAGCTGGTTGAGGCGCTTGCCCAACAGCGTGCGCGGCCGGTGCAGGCCCGGGGTGTCCACCAGGATCAGCTGGGCGTCCTCGCGGTGGACGATTCCGCGGATCGTGTGGCGCGTGGTCTGCGGCTTCGCCGAGGTGATGGCGACTTTCTGGCCCACCAGGGCGTTGGTGAGGGTGGACTTGCCCGCGTTGGGCCGCCCCACCAGCACCGAGAAACCGGCGCGGTAGCCGCCGTAGGCTGCGTCGCCGTCGGGCTTATTCTGCTTGCTCACGTGGAACTCCCTGTTGGATTTGTGCGGCCTTGTCGAGAAGCTCGTCAAGGTCAGTTTCTTCTTTTGCAGCGGTGGCCGCAATGACGTGGCTGACGCGGTTCCGCCGGCCCTCGAGCCGGTCGGCCCGGAGCGAGAGACCGTGCACGGCGACGGTGCTGCCGACGATCGGGACCCGCCCGAGCGCCTTGGCGAGCAGGCCGCCGACGGTGTCCACTTCGTCGTCGTCGAGCTCCAGATCGAAGAGTTCGCCGAGATCGTCAATGCTCATCCGCGCGCTGACCCGGTAGCTTCCGTCCCCGAGTTCCACCGCCTCCGCGCTTTCGGTGTCGTACTCGTCAACGATCTCACCGACGATCTCCTCGATAAGGTCCTCAAGGGTGACCAGCCCGGCGGTGCCGCCGTATTCGTCGATGACGATCGCTACGTGCGTTGATTCCTTCTGCAGTTCGCGCAGCAGTTCGCTGACCGGCTTGGAATCCGGCACGTAGCGGACCTCCCTGGCCAGTTCGTCGACGAGCGGCGGTTCCTCTCCGGGGCCGAGGTTGTGGATCACCGCGGCCACATCCTTGAGGTAGACGATCCCGAGGATGTGGTCCGTGTTCTCACCGATCACGGGGATCCGGGAGTAGCCCGAGCGCAGGAACAGCGACATGGCCCGGTGCAGGCTGGAGCCGGAGTCGATGCAGAGAATATCCGTCCGCGGCACCATCACGGAGCGGACCAGGGTGTCGCCGAAATCAAAGACCGACTGGATCAGCTCGGCCTCGTTATCCTCGATGACGTCGGATTCAGACGCGCGGTCGACCAGCTCCCGGAATTCCTCTTCGCTGAAGAGTGCCTCGTTGTCGGCCGAGGCCCCGGGAGCCACAGCGCTCCCGAGGGTGACGAGCCAGCCGGGGATGGGGCCAAGCACCGCGCAGAGCCCGCGGATCAGCGGCGCGGTAAACCGGACCAGGCCCGCGGAGTGGACGCGGCCAAGCTGCCGCGGGGAGACACCGACGATCACGAAACCGACGATGGCCATGATGCCGGTCGCCGCCAGCCCGGAAAGCCAGACGTTGCCCAGCAGGCTGTGGAGCAGCACGGTCACGGCCACCGCGGAGGCCATTTCGAACCAGATCCGCCAGAACCGGAGAGCCCGCATGTGCGCCACGGGGTGCTCCATGATGCGTTTGAGCGCGGTGCCGCGGCTTTGCAGGATCGCCTGCTCGGCGTCGCTCCGGGGAAGGAAACTGAAGGCGGACTCGGCCGCGGTCAGCAGCGCGGCAAAGCTGAGGAACACCAGCGCCATGCCGGCAAGGATCAGTGGGGTCACTGAATCGTCTCGGCCGGGGCGTCTTTGCCGGTGAAGGCGGAGAGCAGCTCGCGTTGGAGCCCGAACATTTCGTCCTTCTCTTCCGGCTCTGCGTGGTCGAAGCCGAGCAGGTGCAGCATGCCATGCGTTGTGAGCAGCAGCATCTCGTCCTGGCTGGAGTGTCCCGCAGCCTTGGCCTGGACCTCTGCCACCTGCGGGCAGATGGCGATGTCGCCGAGCATGCCCTGGGGAGTCGGCTTGTCCGGTGTGCCGGGGGTGAGTTCATCCATCGGCACCGAGAGCACATCGGTGGAGCCGGGCTCGTCCATCAGCTCGAGGTGGAGCTTTTCCATGGCAGGCTCGTCCACCAACAGGATGGACAGCTCGGCCTGGGGATGGATAAAGAGCCGTTCGAAGACAAAGCGGCACAGCCGCACCAGCTCGGCCTCGTCCACGGTGACGCCGGATTCGTTGTTGATCTCGATGCTCATGTGTGGTCTCCGCGCTTTTCACGGGCCACGGAAGTCTTGACCCGGTTTCTCTGGATCTCGTCCCAGACACCGTAGGCGTTCACGATGTCGCCGACGAGGCGGTGACGGACGACGTCGGACGCGTCCAGGACCGTGAAGTTGATGTCCTCAATGCCCTGCAGGATTCCTTCGACAATCCGGAGCCCGGAGCGCGTCCCGAACGGCAGGTCCACCTGGGTGACGTCACCCGTGACCACCATTTTGGAGCCGAACCCCAGCCGGGTGAGGAACATCTTCATCTGCTCCGGCGTTGTGTTCTGCGCCTCGTCGAGGATGATGAAGGCGTCGTTCAGGGTGCGTCCGCGCATGTAGGCGAGCGGGGCAACCTCGATGGTGCCGGCCGCGATCAGCCGAGGAATGGACTCGGGATCCATCATTTCGTGCAATGCGTCGTAAAGGGGCCGCAGGTAGGGGTCGATCTTGTCGCTCAGCGTGCCGGGCAGGAACCCGAGCCGCTCCCCCGCCTCGACGGCGGGACGGGTCAGGATGATCCGGCTGACTTCCTTCTGCTGCAATGCCTGGACGGCCTTGGCCATCGCCAGGTACGTCTTGCCGGTTCCTGCCGGGCCGATCCCGAAGATCACGGTGTTGGCGTCGATCGCGTCCACATAGTTCTTCTGGTTCAGCGTCTTCGGGCGGATCGTTTTGCCCCGGCTTGAGAGAATGTTGTGGGTGAGCACGTCGACCGGGTTCTGCAGGGACTGGCTGCGAAGCAGCGAAACCAGCTGCTTGAGCACGGCGGGGGTCACCACGGTGCCTCTGGCGACAAGCTCGCGCACCTCGTTGAGCAGCCGCATGATCCGCGGCACATCCGCTGACGGCCCGCTGATCGAGAGCTCGTTCCCGCGGACATGGAAGTCAACGGCGGGGAACTGGATCTCAATGAAACGCAGGGCTTCGTCATGACTGCCGAGGGACTGGACCATCTGGTCGGCGTTGTCGAACAGGACCACCTCCGTCCGCAGCCCTGGAAGGGAGTGGGGAAAGTCTCCTGCGGGGCGCCCTCCGGCGCTGATCCGGGCCTTGCTGTTCGCTGCTTCAGTCATGGTGTTGGCCCGCGGGCCTCTGGTCCCCTCCAACTCGGAAATGGTCTGTCCCGCTGATCCGGCCCGACGGCGGTGTCCGCCTCCTGGTTCCGGCCCCTCAGGGTCCTCCCATCTTACGCCAGCGCGGCGCGCCGCACGGCGCCGCACGGCGCCGTGGCAGGCGGAACCGGTGTGCCGCCGGGCCGGACCGGCGGCCGCCGCCGGGCCCTGTTCCCGGTTTTTGGTATCAACTTCGTATCGGCCTCATATCGTTCCCGTTGCAGTTCACCGGCCCGGTCCCAAACCACGGTGCCGTGCCGCGCCGCTGTGCCATGCTGGAAATCGGCCGCTGCCAGGGCGGACGGGCCACGGAACAACGGCCCCGCCCGGCGGCATGCACGATCGGCAAGCAGAATCGACAAGCAGGATCGACAAGCAGAAGAGGACAGCGGCAATCAGGCAGCGTGGAGTTGAACAGACGGCAGCCGGCAGGCGGATACGTGCCGGCATGCTGCTGCTGGTGCTGCCCGCGGCGCTTGGCCTGTCCGGTTGCGTAGTCACTCCCCAGCCCGGCAGCAGCAACCCCAGCACCCCTTCGGTCCTGAACGGCGCGGCCTCCCCGGGTGCTCCGAGCACCAGCGCGCCGCTGGAAACCGCGCAGGCCTCCAATAAGGCTCCGGTGTACTGGATCGGCCGCAGCGACGAGAATACCTTCCTGTACCGCGAGTTCCGCGATGTTCCGGAGCAGGAAAACCCTGTCACGCAGGCTCTCCGGGTGATGATGTCCCAAAAGCCACTGGATCCGGACTTTTTCACCCCGTGGCAGAATCCCAAGAAACTTGCCAGCTCCATTTCCGGCAAGAACGTGATTACGGTGGACGTCTCGGCTGACGCTTTCAACGCCAACGTCGACGCCGCGATGGCCGAGCGGGCCATCCAGCAACTCGTCTACACCGCGACGGCGGCCGGCGCCAGCGCGGGCCTGATCGACTCCGGCCAGCAGGTCCAGGTCGTGGTGCTCGTGGACGGGCACACCGACTACGTCGCATTCAACCGTGTCCGGCTCGGCACTCCGATGTCGCGCAGCGCGGGCCTGGTCGCCCCGGTGTGGATCCTTGATCCCCAGGAGGGCACTCCGGTGGAGGACGGCACCGTCAAAGTCTCCGGCCGGAGCACCGTCCCGGGCGGCAAACTCCGCTGGGAGATCTTCCGGATCGACGGAAGCGCCAAGACCACCTACCTGAACGGCACCGCGGCCGCCTCGGCGGAGCCCGGCCAGTCCGGCCAGTCCGGTGCCTTCAGCCTCTCAGTGAACCTGGGTCCGGGAAATTACGAAATCAGGGTTGCCCAGCTGGAGGACGGCAACCCGGCCCAGGGCCTGTTTGCTGATACCCGCGGGTTCAGCGTCCAATAGCGTCTCCTGCTACCAGCGGCCCAGGATGTCGCTCGCGAGCACGGTGGCCGCCGGACCGGCGGTGGATGAGCGCAGCACGTGGTGTCCCAGCAGGGCGGTCACGGCGCCGGCGTCGCAGAGCCGGGCCACCTCCCGGGGGCTGATGCCGCCTTCGGGCCCGACAATCAGCAAAACCTCGAGCGCGCCGTTGGTGTCTTCGCCCGGCGGCCGGTCGCCGAGGCGCGCCTGCCAGGCCTCCAGCACCGGACGCAGGGGACGCAGCGCGTCCTCGTGCAGGATGACGGCGAGGTCCGCGCCAGCCACGGCCGCCTGCAGACCGGCGGCGTCGGCCAGGGAGCGGACTTCAGGAATCCAGGCACGGCGCGCCTGCTTGGCTGCTGCCGTGACGACGGACTGCCACTTGGCGTGGGCCTTGGCCGCCCGCTCGACTTTCCAGCGTACGATCGAGCGCTCGGCCTGCCACGGAATGACGGCGTCGATCCCCAGTTCGGTCGCGGTCTCCGCCGCGAGCACGTCCCTGTCGCCCTTGGCGAGGGCCTGTACGAGGACCAGCCGGATGACGGGCCAGGACTCGACGGTAAGTCCGCTGCATTCCACCGTCAGCTCACCGGCGGCGACGGCGGTGACGGTGCCAGTCAGGCGCCGGCCGGCGCCGTCGGCAATGTCCACCCTCTCCCCCACCGCGAGTCGCCTGACGGTGACCGCGTGGCGGGCCTCGGCGCCGTCGAGGACGAAAGTGGAACCGGGGACCTGCCGGTCGAGGGTTCCCGGGGCCGTGAAAAAGACCGGGTTGCTCACCGTTACAGGTTACCGAGCCGGTCCCGGAGCTTGGCGAAGACGCCTCCGCTGGCCGCGAGCTTGCCTTCCGTGAACTGCTCGCCGCGGAGCTTGGCGAGCTGCCGGAGCAGGTCCTCCTGGGCGGCGTCGAGCCTGGCGGGGGTGTCAACCTGCAGGTGGACCTTGAGGTCCCCGCGGCCGTAGCCGCGCAGGTGGGTGACGCCGAGGCCGCGGAGGGTGATGACCTCGCCGGACTGGGTCCCGGCCTTGACGTCGATGCCGTGCTGGCCGTCAAAAGTATCAAGGTTGAGCTCGGTGCCGAGAGCGGCGGCCGTCATGGGGATGTTGAGGCTCGCGTGCAGGTCGTCGCCGTCGCGGACGTAGGTGGCGTCGTTGTTGACCCGGATCTCCACGTACAGGTCGCCGGAGGGTCCGCCGGCAGGACCGGCCTCGCCCTGTGCGGACAGCTGGATGCGGGTGCCGGTCGCTACGCCGGCGGGGACCTTGACCGTGAGGGAACGGCGGCTGCGGATCCGGCCCTGCCCGTTGCACTCGTTGCAGGGGTCCTTGATGACGGTGCCGAAACCTTCACAGCTGCCGCAGGGGGCCGCCGTCATGACCTGGCCGAGGATGGATCGCACGGCGCGCTGGACCTGGCCGCTGCCGCCGCAGATGTCGCAGCGCTCCGGGTGGCTGCCGTCGCGGCAGCAGGAGCCTTCGCAGGTGGGGCAAGTGACGGCCGTGTCGACTTCGAGCTTCTTGTTGATGCCGAACACCGCGTCGCGGAGGTCGATCCGGACGCTGATCAGGGCGTCCTGGCCGCGGCGGATCCGTGACGCCGGGCCCCCCTGGCCGCCGGCACCGAAGAACGTCTCGAAGATGTCCTGGAAGGCGAATCCCTGGCCCGAGTAGCTGCCGCCGCCGAAGCCGTTGTCGGTGCCGTTCTCGTTTCCTGTGGTGTCATAGATCCGGCGTTTCTGCGGATCGGAGAGCACCTCGTAGGCATGGGTGACGGACTTAAAACGGTCCGAGGCGTCCTCCCCCGGGTTCACATCCGGGTGGAGGTTCCGTGCCAGCTTGCGGTAAGCCTTCTTGATTTCTTCTCCCGTTGCCTCGCGGGAGACTCCAAGAACGTCGTAATGGCTGCTCAAAGTGTGTATCTCTTCCTGGTTGTACTTACCTGTTGGGGGCAAGAAGTCTGGTGTCGGTCCGTTAGGGCCCGAGAATCCTTGAAAGGTAGCGGGCCACCGCACGGACGGCGGCCATGGTGGTGGGATAGTCCATCCGGGTGGGCCCCAGCACGCCCACCTTGGCGGTGGCATCGGGCCCGTACCCCGTCGCGACCACCGATGCCTCCGCGAGCCCGTCATACGGGTTCTCCCGGCCGATGCTCACCGTCACGCCGCGCGGGTCCGCCGCCATATCGCTGAGCAGGCGGAGCATGACCACCTGCTCCTCGAGGGCTTCCAGCACCGGGCCGATACTCAGTGGGAAGTCCACGGTGGACCGGGCCAGATTGGCGGTCCCGGCCATGACCATCCGCTCCTCGCGGCTGCTGACGGCCAGGGCTTCCAGCCCGCGGGCCAGCGCCTGGGCTGCGCTGCGCCGGACAGGCGGACAGCCGGCGATGACGGCGAGCAGCGACTGCGGGAGCAGGTTCAACGCGGTGCCGGAGAGGCTGCCCAGGAACCGGGTCCGCAGCTCTGCGAGGGCCTCGTCTCCGAAGTCCTGCCCGACGTCGATCACGCGCTGCTCTACCTTGCCGGTATCAGCGATCAGGACCGCCAGCACCTTCCGGGGCGCGAGCAGGACGAATTCGATGTGCCGGATCCTGGCGCGGCTGAGGTGGGGGTACTGCACGACGGCGACCTGGTTGGTCAGCTGGGCAAGGAGCCGCACCGTCCGGTCCAGGACGTCGTCGAGGTCCTGGGATCCCTCCAGCAGCGCCTGGATGGCCCGCCGTTCGGCCTGGGAGAGCGGCTTGACGGCCGAAATCTGGTCCACGAAGAGCCGGTATCCCTTATCTGTGGGGATCCGTCCGGCGCTCGTGTGCGGGGCCGTGATGAGGCCCTCATCCTCGAGTGCCGCCATGTCATTGCGGATCGTGGCGCTGGAAACGCCCAGGTGGTGCCGGTCCACGAGCGCCTTTGATCCGACGGGTTCACGCGAGTGGACATAGTCCTCGACGATGGCGCGCAGCACTTCGAGTTTGCGCGGTTCACTCACACTGCACCTCCAATCGACGGTCCTGCATTCGCAGCCGGCCCAGGCAGCGGGCCCGGCCGTTCTTTCCCGCCGGGGCCCGGGCGGCCCGCGGCTGGCACTCGACATGCCTTAGTGCTAACAAGTCTAATATGAGTCGCCGCGTTGTTAGCATTGAATCCGCTCCAGGCGTTGTTCCAGGGGCTCGTGTTTTCGGGCACACCCCGCCCTATCATTCCAAGCGCAAAGCAGTGTGTAACAGATGTCGTACCAGAACTGGGGCCCCCAGGACCTGTCCGCCCCCGCCAAGACCAGTTTGCCCGAGGTGCCGGTGGAACGCGGCATGGTGCTCGAGGACGTGCAGTCCGGCTGGGTCGGTGCCGTCACACGGGTGGAGAAGTCCGGCGGGATGCATGTTGTGGCGCTGGAGGACCGCCGGGGCAGGTCGCGGTCCTTCCGGCTTGGCTTCGGCTTCCTGCTGGAAGGCCGGCCGATCCGGCTGACGCCGCCGGCGCCGCGGCCCGCCCCGGCACCGGCAGGAGGCACGCGCACGGCGTCCGGTTCGGTCCGGGTGGGGGGCCAGCGGGCCCAGGTCGCTAAAGCCAGCCGGATCTGGGTGGAAGGAAAACACGACGCCGAACTCGTCGAGAAGGTCTGGGGCGACGATCTCCGGGTGGAGGGCATCGTCGTCGAGCCGCTGCACGGCATTGACGACCTCGCGGGCGCGGTGGCGGCATTCGGGCCCGGTCCCGGCCGCCGTCTCGGCGTGCTCGTGGACCACCTCGTGCCTCAGTCCAAGGAATCACGGATTGCCGACGCCGTGATGGCCTCGCCCGGGGCCAAGGGCAATGTCCTGATCGTCGGCCACCCCTATGTGGACGTCTGGCAGGCCATCCGGCCCGCAGTGCTGGGCATCGAGCAGTGGCCCGTGATCCCCCGCGGCGTGGACTGGAAGACCGGCATCCTGACGGCGTTCGGCTGGCCGCACAGCACCAAGGAGGATGTCGGCCTGGGCTGGCAAAGGCTCCTCGGCGCCGTCCGCAGCTACGCCGATCTGGAAGCGTCCCTGCTGGGCCGGGTCGAAGAGGTCATCGACTTCCTCACCGTGCCCTGACATTTCTCCATGCGGACATTTCTCCACGCGCGATCGCGGCCGGGCAGCACCGTTCGCGGACCCTGATCTTCGTTTGGCCGTCCGAGCACGTATTCTTGGAACGTCGGCTGCGCTTCTCCCGCGGCCTGCGAACTTCCAGGCTCCAAGGCATCACCGCAATCCGAAGGACGAACCCGTGGCAGATAACGCACGCGAACAGCCGGGCACCCAGGCCGGCCATGGCCAACCCCCTTATCAAGGCGTTCCCGCAAATGCGCTGCCGCTGACGGCAAATGAGGACCGGCAGTGGGCCACCCTGGCGCACTTTGGCGGCATTTTGGGCTGCGTTCCGTCGCTGCTGGTCTACCTGATTTTCAAGGACCGCGGCCCGTTCACGGCGCAGGAGTCGAAGGAAGCGCTCAACTTCACGCTGCCCCCGACGATCGCCGCGGTGATCGCCAATCTCCTGGTTTTTGTGCCGGTGGTTGGCAACGTCTTCGCCGTGCTCGCCACGGTCATCTGGATTGCTGTGACGTGCTTCTCGGTAGCGGCCGGCATTCACGTCAACCGGGGCCAGCCGCACCGTTACGAGTTCAACCTTCGCTGGATCAAGTAGTCCCCGCCCCGCACCCTAACCTCGCAAGCCCGGCCGGGGAACCCTGCGGGCGTGGGCCCACGTTTGACGGCCCTAGTCGGGCAGGAGGCGGCGCACTACGGCGTCGGCGAGCAGCCGTCCCTTCAACGTCAGCACCAGGCGGCCCTTGAAGGCGGCGGCCGGGTCCACGAGGCCGTCGGCGATGAGTCCGGCGACGGCGTGGCGCCCTGTGTCCCCCAGCCCGCCGGGGCCGGAGATCTCCAGCCCTGGGTTCAGCCGGGCCCCGAGCATAACGCGCTCCACGTTCCGGGTCGCGGAATCAAGCGTCTCCCGCCCCGCGGCGGGCGAGAGTCCGGAACCCAGCCGGTTCGCGTAGGCGGTGGGGTGTTTGACGTTCCACCAGCGCACGCCCCCCACATGTGAGTGCGCCCCCGGACCAATCCCCCACCAGTCATCCCCACGCCAGTAGGCGAGGTTGTGCCGGCAGGCCTGCTCCGGGGTGCGGGACCAGTTGCTGACCTCATACCAGGCAAGCCCGGCGGCTGAGATGAGTTCGTCGGCCAGTTCGTACTTGGCGGCGTGGTCGTCGTCGTCGATTCCCGGAACTTCGCCGCGGCGGATCTGCGCGGCGAGCTTGGTGCCGTCCTCGACGATCAGTGCGTAGGCGCTGATGTGGTCCGGGCCGTAGGACAGCGCCGTTTCCACCGAGTAGCGCCAGTCCTCGGCCGACTCCCCCGGAGTGCCGTAAATCAGGTCGAGGCTGACGGCGAGGCCGGCGTCGCGGGCCCACTGCACCGCCCGGGGCACCCGGCTGGGGGTGTGGGTGCGGTCCAGGATCTTCAGAACGTGCGGGACCGCCGACTGCATTCCGAAGGAGACGCGCGTGAAGCCGGCGGCGGCGAGCAGCTGCAGGGATTCGGGCGTGACGGAGTCCGGGTTCGCCTCGGTGCTGACCTCGGCGCCGGGTGCCAGGCCCCACGCCGCGATCGCGGCTGCGAGGATGCGGGCGAGGTCTGCCGCGGGCAGCAGCGTGGGCGTCCCGCCGCCGAAAAAGACCGTGCTGAGCGGGCGCGGCGGCAGGCCGCTGTTCTTCAGGGCCTCCGCCGCGAAGTCGACTTCCGCGACGGCGGTGCCGGCGTAGGCGTCCTGGGATGCCCCGCCGCCGAGCTCCGTGGCGGTATAGGTATTGAAGTCGCAGTAGCCGCAGCGGACGGCACAGAACGGGATGTGCACGTAGAGCCCGAAAGCCCGGGCCGCGGCGGCCTCCAGCGCCTGCGCCGGCAGGAGCCCGTCCGGCGGCGCCGGGTCACCCAGTGGAAGTGCGCTAGGCATTGGCCGGGCCGGCCTGCGTTGCGGCAGCAGTCATAGCAGGCACCGCTACTTCTTGGCCTTGTCCTTGGACTCGTCCGTGGTGAGGGCGGCGATGAATGCTTCCTGCGGTACCTCGACGCGGCCCACCATTTTCATGCGCTTTTTGCCTTCCTTCTGCTTTTCCAGTAGTTTGCGCTTCCGGGTGATGTCACCGCCGTAGCACTTGGCGAGCACGTCCTTGCGGATGGCCCGGATGCTTTCGCGGGCAATGATCCGGGAGCCGATGGCAGCCTGGATGGGTACCTCGAACTGCTGCCGCGGAATCAGTTCGCGCAGTTTGCCCGTCATCATCACGCCGTAGGCATAGGCCTTGTCCCGGTGGGTGATCGCGGAAAAAGCGTCCACCTGCTCGCCCTGGAGCATAATATCCACCTTGACCAGATCGGCCGCCTGCTCGCCGTCGGCTTTCCAGTCCAAAGACCCATAGCCGCGGGTCTTGGATTTGAGGATGTCAAAGAAATCAAAGACGATTTCCGCCAGCGGCAGGCGGTACCGGATTTCCACCCGGTCCTCGGAAAGATAGTCCATGCCGCCCATCACACCGCGCCGGCTCTGGCACAGTTCCATGATGGCGCCGACGAATTCGTTCGGCGCGAGGATGGTGGCGGACACCATTGGCTCGCGGACTTCGGCGATCTTTCCGCTGGGGTACTCGCTGGGGTTCGTGACGTGGACGACCTTCTTATCCTCCAGCGTCACCTCGTATTCCACGTTGGGGGCCGTGGAGATCAGGTCCAGGTTGTATTCCCGTTCGAGCCGCTCACGGGTGATTTCCAGGTGCAGCAGGCCCAGGAAACCCACCCGGAAGCCGAATCCCAGCGCGGCGGACGTCTCGGGCTCGTACACCAGCGCGGCATCGTTGAGCATCAATTTCTCCAGCGCATCGCGGAGCACCGGATAGTCCGTGCCATCCAGCGGATACAGGCCGGAGAAGACCATCGGCTTGGCGTCCGCGTAGCCGGGGAGCGATTCGGTGGCAGGCTTGGCCAGATTGGTGACGGTGTCGCCCACCTTGGACAGGCGCACGTCCTTCACCCCGGTGATGAGGTAGCCCACTTCGCCGACGCCGAGGCCCTTGGACGGGGTGGGCTCCGGGGAGCTGACCCCAATTTCGAGAAGTTCGTGGGTGGCACGGGTGGACATCATCTGGATGCGTTCGCGGGGATGCAGCATGCCGTCAACCACGCGGACGTAGGTGACCACACCGCGGTATGTGTCGTAGACCGAGTCGAAGATCATGGCGCGTGCGGGGGCGTTGGGGTCACCCACCGGGGCGGGCAGGTCTCGGACGATCTTGTCCAGCAGCACCTCGACACCCATGCCGGTTTTGCCGGAGACGCGGAGCACGCCGTCGGGGTCGCCGCCGATCAGGTTGGCCAGTTCCGCCGCGTACTTCTCGGGCTGGGCGGCCGGGAGGTCGATCTTGTTCAGGACGGGGATGATGGTGAGGTTGTTTTCCATCGCCAGGTAGAGGTTGGCGAGGGTCTGGGCCTCGATGCCCTGGGCCGCGTCCACCAGGAGCACTGCGCCTTCGCAGGCCGCGAGTGAGCGCGAGACCTCGTAGGTGAAGTCAACGTGGCCGGGGGTGTCGATCATGTTCAGCGCATAGCCGATGCCGTCAAGTTCCCACGGCATCCGGACAGCCTGGGACTTGATGGTGATACCGCGTTCGCGCTCGATGTCCATGCGGTCCAGGTACTGGGCCTTCATGTCACGGGACTGGACCACGCCGGTGAACTGGAGCATCCGGTCGGCCAGTGTGGACTTCCCGTGATCAATGTGCGCAATGATGCAGAAGTTCCGGATGATGGCCGGATCCGTTGCCGCGGGCACCGGGGCGGTGCGGGCCATGGGAGACACGCAGGGTCCTTACTGTTGGCATTTCCGCGGCTTCGCGCGGATTGATGTTTCGCCATCCAGCAACGTGCCGCATTTCTCGTTCCTATAGTCTCCCACGTCCGGGCCGCCTGGAGCGCACGACGGCCGGCACGACGGCCGGAACGACTGCTGGCACCACGGGACAGCCGCAGTCGCGGCAACTGCCTCCCGCCAGCCACGGCGTCCCGCGGGTGCTGCCGGTAGTGTTTCCCCATGGCTTTGAACTTTCGCTCGATCGGCAGCGCATTCCGCACAACCCTGCGTCTCCTGGGCCGGCTCTCCGGTGGCCCGGCACCCGGCAGCGCCGGTGGTGCGGCGGAGAAGCCCCGGTCCGCTTCGACGAGGTCCGGCACGAAGTCCCGCTCCGGCCGTCCGGCTGTGGCGGTGCGCGGAAGGCCCGGCGCCGGTGCCGGTGCCGGTGCCGGCGTCGGGATGACCGGAAGCTACCCCGGAGATTTCCGCGGAACGGCGGCAGTCCTCTACGCCCCCTCCCCCAACGGGCGGCCCGAACCGGGCGAGGTCGTCTGGACCTGGGTGCCCTATGAAGAGGACTACTCCCGGGGCAAGGACCGCCCGGTGCTGCTGGTGGGCCATAGCGGCCGGTACTTGCTGGGCCTCATGCTCACGAGCAGGGACCACGACGGCGACGACCGCCGGGCGGATGAGTACGTCGACATCGGAACCGGCCCCTGGGACCGGCAGCGGCGTCCCAGCGAAGCGAAGCTGGATCGTATCCTGCAGATCAACCCCCAGGATGTCCGGCGTGAAGGGGCCATCCTTGACGCCGGCCGCTTCCGCCTCATCGCGGCGGCGCTGCGGTCCCGTCACGGGTGGTCGTAGCGTCAGGCGGCGGCCCCGGGATGGCCACAGGCGGAGGCCTGGGCAGGGCCACGTCGGGGCCGCTGCCGCTGCCGATGCCGATGCCGATGCCCGGAGAATCGTCACGGCACCGGCGTCTCTGCTAACATCAGTAGCTGTGTGTCCGTGCAGGTCGACGGCCACATATGGTTGGTCGCCATAGGTATCCCCACGCCGCTCAGTCAATGGCCAATCTGAAAGCCCTCTAGACCATTTTCCGCATTGAAAAAGAGAGTTCACACGTGGCTAATATTAAGTCCCAGAAGAAGCGCATCCTCACCAACGAGAAGGCTCGGCTGCGCAACAACGCAGCCAAGTCGGAGCTGAAGACGGCCATCCGCGCCGTAAACACCGCCGTTGAGTCTGCCGACAAGGATGCTGCCGCTGCTGCCCTGCTTTCTGCCGGCCGCAAGCTGGACAAGGCTGTCAGCAAGGGTGTTCTTCACAAGAACAACGCAGCAAACCGCAAGTCCGCGATCTCCAAAAAGGTCAACGCGCTCTAAAGGTTTCCAGTTCACTGAACTGATGATTGTGGCCGGCGCCCCAGGGTGCCGGCCACTTCCAGTTAAACGGGCGCGGTGACGGCCGCGGCCCCCACCCGTTATCCCTTACCCCTTACCCGTTACCCGTCGAGAGTCCGCCCGGCCCGGAAAAACTGCGGGCAGGAAACTGGGGCCCGGCGCGAGGCGGAGACCCCGCTCAGCGGCGGGCAGACGCCGCAATCACTGTCACTGCGTGTTCCACGGCGTAGACCGGATCCCGGGAGAGTCCCTTGACCTGCGCGTCGGCCTCTGCGGTCACCTGGATGGAGCGGACCAGTCCCTCCGGGGTCCAGCGCCGGACCTCACGCTGCGCCTGCTCCACCAGCCACGGCTGCATGCCCAGCTGCTTGGCGATCTGGGCGGAGGAGCCCTGCGCCCCTGCGACCTTCGCCAGGGAGCGCAGCTTCGATGCCAGCGCCGCCACCAGCGGGACGGGGTCAGCGCCGGTGGCAAGGGCGTGCCGGAGTGTGGAGAGCGCGAGCGGGGCGTTGCCGGCCATCGCGGCGTCTGCAACCTTGAAGGCGGTGGCTTCCACCCGCCCTCCGTAGTAGCGGTCAACCATCGCGGCGTCGACCCCGGTGGCGGCATCGGAGATCAGCTGGCTGCAGGCGGCGGCCAGCTCCGCCAGGTGGGCGCCGACGGCGTTGACCAGGGCGTGTATGGCATCGGGATCGATGCGGCGGGCTGCGGCCCTGAACTCGGAGGTGACGAAGGCCACCTTGTCGGCGTCCTTCTTCAGGGGCTGGCAGTCCACCACCGGCCACCCACCGGCCTTGATCGCGTCCAGCAGTTTCTTGCCGCGGACACCGCCGCTGTGGCGGAGCACCAGGACGGCGTCCGGCTCGGGCTGTTCAAGATACCTCAGTCCGTCGGCAAGAAACGCGTCATTCATCGACTCGAGGCCCTCGACCTCGATGAGCTTCTGCTCACCGAAGAGCGACGGGCTGACATTCATGGCCAGCGAACCCGGCTCGTAGCTGCCGGCGTTGAGCCGGATGACCTCGACGTCGGGCGCTGCCGCGCGGGCCTGCGCACGGATGCGGTCCATGGCGCGGGAACCGAGGTAGTCCTCCGGACCGCCCACCAGCACCACCGGCGCCGGTGTCACATCACGCCAGGTGGCCGTCTTCGACGCCGACGTCCTGGTGCGTTGGGTCTGGGCAGCAGCCACTCTCGTTTCCTCCCGGAAGATCTTTTGCAGACTCTAAGCGTGCCACGGCCTGAGCGGTCCACCAAGCCGCGCCGGCGCCGTTCCGGCCCGCTGTGCCGGCGTGCGCCGGGGGGCCAGGTGTGCTCAAGCCAGTCGACGGTCTTCGTATGCGCACGCACCGCCAGGCATACCGCCGCGGCCGGGTGGAACGCCAGCCAGGCAGCAGCCAGCACAACACCGGAGAGCAACGCCATCGTGGCGACGCCAAAGCCGCCCTCCGGCCAGGGAAGAACGGCGCCAGGGAGCGACGCGAAGAACCGGGCCACCCCGCCCACACCACCGGCGAAAACCGCCGCTATTCCCAACGGGACTGCCGCGGCCGCCGGTAGCAGAGCCACGAGCGGCACGGCAGCGGTGCCCAGCAGGGTAACCGGTGCGACGAGGGCGGCCGCCACCACGTTCGCGGGCAGCGCGTAGCTGGAAAACTGGGGCTGCAGCAGCACAATCACCGGCCCGCAGAAAGTTTGCGCCGCCAGCGGAACCGCCAGTCCCGCCGCCGCCCAGCGCGGCACGGCGGCCGGGAACCACGTCATGATGGGTCTGCCGGCCACCACAATGCCCAGGGTGGCCAGCACGGATAGCAGAAATCCGAAACTCGTGGACAGCGCCGGCTCGGCAAGCAGCAGCCCGATGACCGCGAGGCACAGAAAACTGAGTCCACGTCCGGTTCGTCCGCCGGCCAGGGCCATGAGGCCGACCGCGCCCATCACGGCCGCGCGCAGGACGCTGGCGTCCGGACCCACCATCAGGACAAACATACCCAGCCCAGCAAGGCAGACGGCGGCAGCAGCGGTGCGCTTGAGCCGGAGGCTGCGGGCGGCGAACAGCATGCTACCAAGAATGATGCTGCAGTTCGCCCCGCTGACGGCGGTCAGGTGAGTCATCCCGACCGTCTTCATGGCGGCATCCAACTGCGGATCCAGCGCGCTGGTATCCCCGGTCACCATTCCCGGCAGGAGGCCGCGGGCATCGCCGTCGAGCCGGCTGGCCGCAGCGGTGAAACCGGTCCGCAGTTCGCCGGGACCCCGCTGCCAGGGGCCGGGCGCCCGCGCTGTGCGCGGCGCTGAGCTCGCTGCGAGAATGGCCGCTTCGGCCTGTCCAGGCTCCGGCGGCTTGAGCTTGCCTGTCGTCCGGATGCGCTGGCCCGGCGTCGTGTGTTCCCACTCTGCGCCGCCCAGCACCAGCAGCTTTGCCCCGGCCAGGATCCGGCGGCCACCGAAATCCAGCGTCAGCAGCGTGGCAGGCACCGCCCACCGGTCGGCGAGCCCGGAGCTTCCCGGCGCCCTCAGCCGCCGCGGTGTGCCTACTACCTCCAGCTCGGCCACCACGGCGGCCCGCGCGGCGACGGCCCCGGCGACTGCACCGTCGTGGCGCTGTGACGAGGCGACAGCCCCGTGAGCGCCTGCAGCGGCAGATAGCAGTAGCGCCACGGCAAGCGTCGCGAGCGCACTGCGCCGCCTCGGGTGCTCACGGGGCGTTGCCCCGGCCCCGGAACCTACAACCGCCCCGGGACCTACCCCCGCCCTGGCCACAGCTGCGGCCCGTGCGGACACCCGGAGCAGGAGCAGGGCCGAGCATGCCAGCAGGACGAGGCAAATGCCCGCCAAAGCGGCGGGTTCCAGCCAGCTTCCGGCTACGGCAGCCCCCCAGACCAGCAAGGCGGAGGGCACCAGCCGGACGTCGGTCCGGCGACGGGTTGCCTCCGGTCCCGGGGCGGGAACCAAGGGGAAGATGGTTTCCTGGAGCCGTTCCCGGAGCCCCTCGAATCGGCCGGGTGCGGTGTAACGGTGCCTGTCTGCGGCGGAACGGGCGGGCAGGGATACGCCGCCGGCCGTATCTGCGGGACCGACGGACGGCGGCTGGCCCGTGACTGCGGCGTCAACGTAGCGCTGCCAGGGACTGCGCGGTTTCGTCATGGCTGTGTCATCTCCACTGCTTCCGCTCAGACCCGGACCAGTGGCAGCAGCGCCGCCATCAGTTTCGGGCCCACCCCGTCCACGGCATCAAGCTCCTCAACCGTCTGGAACCTGCCGTGTTCCCTGCGCCAGTCCACGATGCGCTGGGCAAGCACGGGTCCGACCCGCGGGAGGGTGCCCAGCTCCTCGACGCCGGCCGTATTTAGATTGACCTTCCCGCCGCCCGAACCGGTGCCCCCGGCTCCGGATTTGCCGGTTCGGGTGCTCCCGGTTCCGGGTTCTCCCGCCCCCGCGGCATCCGGGAGAGGCTCGTCGGCGCCGGGTTCGCTTTGCTCCGGAACGAGAATCCGTTGTCCGTCCTCAAGTACAGCGGCGAGGTTGAGCCGGCCCGGATCCGCCGACGCCGTACTCCCGCCCGCGGCTGCGATGGCCTCGTGGAGCCGGCTTCCCTGCGGCATCTCCAACACGCCCGGTTTTGCCACGGCTCCCGCCACGTGGACGAAGATACTTTTCGCCGTCGCCTCTGTGGCGGCTCCCGCAGGTGAAGTCAGGGCGTCGGCGTCAGGTCCGGCCGGTTGGACCCCGGCCGCGGAAACCTCGCTGAGCGGCACTACCTCGGGCGCTCCTGTGGCCACCTGCCACCAGAACCAGCCGCCCACCACCAGCGCAACGGCCCCCAGCAGAAGCGCAGCCCTCAGTCCGGTCCGGTGCCGCAGCCTCGCCGCCGCGGGCCACCGCCCGCTCTCCGCCGATTCAGGGCCGCCGGTAACTTTCAGCTCCAGCAGCCCGCCCGTGCGCCCGGCGTCGACCCCCGCTCCGAGCGTCGCAGACCGCCGATGCCGGGCGGTCCCACACGTTGCGGCGGATTCGGGCCCCGGCGTCCGGTGTGACACGTTCCGGCATGACATGGGAACCACAGTAGAAGCTCTCCGGCCGGGCGCCCATTCCCCGCCGGGGCTATGTGGAAAAGGGCTAGGCGGACAATGGCTATGTGGAAAAGGGCTAGGCGGACAATGGTTAGGCGGACAATGGCAGGCGGAAGAGGGCTAGGCGGAATGAGCCCGGGACCCTGCCGGGGCTGCAGGGGTGCTGCTCTCCCCCACGATCACTGCCAGCACGCCGAGTCCGGCGTGGGCGGCCAGAACGGCCGGCAGCGCGCTGATTTGAGCCGCCGGGCACTCAGGCAGCAGAAGCGCCAGGCGTGCGGCAAGCTGCTCGGCCTCGGCCCGGTTGCCGAAATGATGTAGCGCCAGCCGGGCCTGTCCGTTGGGGCGCGCGGCCGCATCGGCGGCCACGATTTCCTCCAGCCGGGTGATGGCCCTGGCCGCGGACCGGACCTTTTCCAGCGGAATGATCTTGCCGTCCCCGACCGCCAGGATGGGTTTGATCGCGAACATGGTGCCCCAGAGCGACGCGGCCGCGCCGATCCGGCCGCCGCGGCGCAGCTGTTCGAGGCTGGGTACGTAGAAGTAGACCCGGGTGCGGGCCAGCCGTTCCTCGGCGAAAGCCCGCACGTCCGCGGCGTTCCTGCCGTCGGCGGCAGCCACAACGGCGCTCTGCACACCCATGCCCTGTGCCATCCCGACGGTCCGTGAATCCAGGACCTCCACCGGGATGCCGACACGGGCGGCCGCGAGCCGGGCCGAGTCTGCGGTTCCGGAGAGTTCGCCGGAAATATGGACGGATACCACGGACTCGAAGCCACGCTGGAGTGCGGCAGTGTATGCCTGCTCGAACTGTCCGGGCGAGGGGCGCGAGGTTTTGACGGGAGTGCCGCTGGCGAGGGCCACCGCAATCGTGTCGGCGATGTCGTCTTCGCCCTCCCCGTAGATTTCCGCGCCCACCATCACGGGCATAGGCACCACGGTCAGCAGGCCGTTTTCGGTGAAGGCCCGCACCCAGTCGGCCGGCAGCGCGGCCGCGGAGTCCGTGACCACAGCGGTCCGGACGACGGCGGCGGGCGCCGCCTCGGGGACGGCGCCGGGCCGGGCGGACTGCCGGAGCCGGACAAGGCGCTCCCTCAGCCACGGCCATCCTGCTGGTTCGCGGTCCGGCACGGGGCACCTCCTGCTGTGCTGATCTGGCGGCTGGTCACCATGAAGTAGCCGGCTTGACCAGCCCGGCTACGCCGGGACGATGTTGACCAGCTTAGGCGCCCGTACGATCACCGTGCGGATTGCCCTGCCGTCGAGGGCGCGCCGGACGTTTTCCGAGGCCAGCGCCAGTTCGCGCAGTTCGTCCTCGCTGATGTCCGGCGAGACGTCCAGGCGGTCCCGCACCTTGCCCTGCACCTGGACGACGGCGGTCACCGTCTCCTGCACGAGGAGTGCCTCGTCGTGAGTGGGCCAGCCGGCGTTGGCCACGGAGGCCAGGTGCCCCAGCACGCTCCACAGGTCCTCGGCCGTGTACGGCGCGAAGAGGCTCAGGATCACCGCGACGGCCTCCGCTGCCTCGCGGACGGCCGGGTCTGCGCCGCCGGCTCCGCTGGCTGCATCTATGGTTTTGCGGGTTGCGTTGACCAGTTCCATCAGCTTCGCCACAACCACGTTGAACTTGTTGTTCTCCAGCAGGGCTTCGGCATCGGCGATGGTCCGGTGCGTGACGGTGCGCAGCGCCCGGTCGCCGGTGGAGACGTCGACGCCGGGTTCGCTCGCCACGTCCTGCCCCAGGCGCCAGGCCCGGGCCAGGAATTTCGCGGAGCCCGACGGCGAAACGTCCGCCCAGTCGACGTCGTCCTCCGGCGGGGAGGCGAAGATCATGGTGAGCCGGACGGCGTCGACGCCGAATTTGTCCAGCTGCTCGCTGAGGTCCACCCCGTTGCCCAGCGACTTGCTCATGGCTTTGCCGCCGTTGAGCACCTGGCCCTGGTTGAGCAGGGCGCTGAACGGCTCGTCGGCGTCGATCATGCCGAGGTCGTGGATGACCTTGGTGAAGAACCGCGCGTACAGCAGGTGCAGGATGGCGTGCTCCACGCCGCCCACATACTGGCCCACGGGCATCCAGTCGTTGATTTTGGCCGGATCGAACGGCCCGTCGGTGTACTCCGGGGAGACAAACCGCAGGAAGTACCAGGATGAATCCACAAAGGTGTCCATGGTGTCCGTGTCGCGCTTGGCCGGGCCGTGGCAGCCGGGGCACTCGACGTTGACCCAGCTCTCGACGGCGGCCAGCGGGGACGTGCCCTTCGGGGACAGGTCTTCGCCGCGCAGGTCGGCAGGCAGCGTGACCGGCAGCTGATCGTCCGGCACCGGGACTTCCCCGCAGTCAGGGCAGTGGATGATCGGGATCGGGGTGCCCCAGAAACGCTGCCGGCTGAGCAGCCAGTCACGCAGACGGAAGTTCACGAACTTCTCCCCCGTGCCCTGCTGCTGCAGGATCCCGATCGCGGCCGGAATGGCTTCCGCCTTGGGCAGTCCGTCCAGGGCGCCGGAGTTGATCAGCGTTCCCTCGCCGGTGGTCGCGATGCCGGTCACCGCGGGATCCTCCACCCCGGTGTCCAGCACAGTCCGGACCGGCAGCCCGAAGGTGCGGGCGAAGTCGAGGTCACGCTGGTCGTGGGCCGGGACAGCCATGATCGCGCCGGTGCCGTAGTCGGCCAGCACGTAGTCGGCCGCCCAGACGGCGAGCTTTTCACCGTTCAGCGGGTTGATGGCGTAGCGGCCGGTGAAGACACCGGTTTTCTCCCGCTCGGTGGACTGGCGTTCGATTTCGGAGAGCGCCTTGACCTGTTCGCGGTAGGCGTCCAGGGCTGCGGCGTGTTCGTCCATGACCAGTTCGAGGGCCATCGGCGCGTCCGCGGCGACGACGAAGAACGTGGCGCCGTACAGGGTGTCGGGGCGGGTGGTGAACACCGTGACGTCCCGGGCGGGCTTGCCGCCGTCGGCCTCGATCACGAAGCTGACGTGCGCACCTTCGGAACGGCCGATCCAGTTCTTCTGCATCGCCAGGACACGCTCGGGCCAGTGGCCGCGCAACTCGTCCATGTCATCGAGCAGCCGGTCGGCGTATTCGGTGATTTTGAAGTACCACTGGTTCAGCGACTTCTTGGTGACGGGGGTGCCGCAGCGCTCACAGGCACCATTGACCACCTGTTCGTTGGCCAGCACGGTCTGGTCCTTGGGGCACCAGTTGACCGGAGAATCCTTGCGGTACGCCAGGCCGCGCTCGTAGAAGCGTTTGAACAGCCACTGGGTCCAGCGGTAGTACTCCGGGTCCGAGGTGTGGATGCGGCGGGACCAGTCGGCGGAGATGGCGTAGCGCTTGAAGGACGCCGCCTGGGTATCGATGTTGGCGTACGTCCATTCGCTGGGGTGGGCGTTGCGCTTGATCGCCGCGTTCTCCGCCGGCAGCCCGAAGGAGTCCCAGCCGATCGGGTGCAGCACGTCGTAGCCTTGCTGGCGCAGGTACCGCGCGACGACGTCGCCCATCGCGAACGCTTCGGCGTGGCCCATGTGGAGGTCGCCGGACGGGTACGGGAACATGTCCAGCACGTAGCGGCGTTCCCTGGAGCCGTCGTCCAGCGGCGTGAAGACTTTCAGGTCCTCCCAGACCTGCGGCCATTTGGCTTCCATCGCCGCAAAGCTGTAGGAACCCTCGTCGGGGACCTCCGCCGCGACGGCGGGTGTTCCGGTCTCTGTCTCCGGCTGAACGCTCACTGCTGGCCTCTTCTGTTCTTTCAAGCTTCACGGTGTTCAAAACTTCACGGTATTCAAACTTAACGGTCAGGCTTTGTCCTCCGGCAACGGCTTTGCCCCGGCACCTGGACCCTGCTGCCGGCCCGGACACGGCCCGGACACACAAAAGCCCCTCGACATGGAGGGGCAGCCGCTCGGCACTGCGAGTTCTCGCCGGGACGCCGGGCGGCTAGCCAGGCAAGAGGACCGCACGCACACGGCCAGTTTAGCGCTTCCGGCCGCATCCCGGGGAAACGGTAGCGGTATTGCAGCAAAGCGGCGGTGGCGGTGATTGGCACCGGATGTAACAGCACAGGAATATCCGGGACGTCCGCGAACTCAAATTGTTACAAATTCATCACCTGCAGGCAAGCTGTACTTACAGCACTATCTGCTAAGGCGGAGTTGCGTAACCTCAATTCAGAAGCAAGTACTCGGCTGACCCGATCACGTAGCTTCTAGGCACGGTCCAAGTATCGATAGTATCCGTTGCAGGTGAATTCAGTTCGTGTACTGAATTTACTCGGATCCGACGAAAAGAATGAACCGGAATTGGCAGTCAACCCCTACTTTCTGCGCCTTGCCAAACGGATCGAATAGGAACACTATTCTCTCAAGATCTCGTGGGGGGATCCTGTGGGGGGATTCGCATAGGTCTCGGGTTGAGGAGCCTGATATGTATCTCTTGCGTAGTTCTGCCCTGCAGCAATTCAACAATCTGCCCGTGCACCGCCGCACATCCGGCGGCCGCCAGGAAGAGGGCTAGCCATGTTTGGCTGGGTTACCCGCTTCAGTTTGCAATTCCGCATCCTGGTCCTCGCCCTCGCGGCGGGCCTCATTACTTTCGGCGTTGTGAACGTGCCCCACATGGCGGTGGATACGATGCCCGAATTCGCGCCGGCGCACGTTGAGATCCAGACAGAGGCCCTGGGCCTTTCCGCTGTTGAAGTAGAACAGCTCATCACTTCCCCGATGGAAGCGGACCTCCTCAACGGGGTGGCCTGGCTGGACGAGATCCGTTCCAAGTCAGTACCGGGACTGTCATCAATCGAGCTAATCTTCGAGCCTGGCACCGATCTGCTTCGCGCCCGCCAGCTGGTCGCGGAGCGCATGACCCAGGCGCACGCCTTGCCGAACGTTTCGGCACCACCACTGATCATGCAGCCGCTCTCCTCCACCAGCCGTGTGCTGATGGTCAAGATGAACTCCAAGCAGCTCTCCGGGATCGAGATGTCGGTCCTGGCCCGGTGGAAGATCAAGCCGCGGCTTATCGGCATTCCGGGTGTGGCCAACGTTTCCATCTGGGGCCAGCGCGAGCAACAACTCCAGGTCGAGGTCACCCCGACCCAGCTGCGGGACAAGGGCATCACCCTTGAACAGGTCATCAAGACTGCCGGCAACGCCGTCTGGGTTTCCCCGTTGAGCTTCCTCGAGGCTTCGACACCGGGCACCGGCGGTTTCGTGGAGTCACCCAGCCAGCGCCTCGGCATCCAGCACGTCCTGCCGATCCGCACCCCGGCGGACCTCGCCAAGGTCAGCGTTGAGGATTCGACCCCGACAATGCTCCTCGGCGATATCTCCCAGGTCAAAGAAGACCACCAGCCCCTGATCGGCGACGCAGTCGTGGGGCAGGACGCCGGCCTCCTGCTGGTCGTAGAGAAATTTCCCGGAACCAGCGCCCTTGAGGTTACAGAGGGCATCGAAGCCGCCCTGAAGGACATGGAACCCGGCCTGACCGGCATCACCATGGACACCACCGTTTTCCGCCCTGCCACTACCGTCCAGGAAACAGTTAACGGCCTTAGCCTGGCGCTGCTGCTCAGCCTCCTGATCGCAGTGGGACTCTTCTGGCTGCTCTTCCGCTCCTGGCGGGTCGCGGTGATCGCCCTCGTGGCTATCTCGACGACCGTCGTCGCTGCCGCTGTGGTGCTGTACTCACAAAACGCCACGCTTAACATCGCGGTCCTCGTCGGCATCTTCCTCGGCATGTCGGTCATTGTGGGAGACATCGTAGAAGACGTCCAGGCTCAGCGACGACGGCCGCTGGTCACCACAGCCACCGAAACTGACGCCACGCTGCGCTCACGCATGGTCCACATCGTCAGGGGAGTCCGCACACCCCTGTTCCATGCCTCCCTCATCATGGTGATAGTCCTCACTCCGACGCTGTTCGTCACCGGCATCGGCGGCTCTTTTTTCCAGCCGCTGTTCTGGTCTCTGGCGCTGGCCCTTGGTGCCGGGCTCCTGGTCGGAATCTCTCTCACTCCGGTACTGGCCCAGATGCTCCTCCCGCGGGAGACCCCACCCAGGCGGGAAACCGCTGCCACCAGGCGTGCCAGGGCCTACTCCGATCGCGCACTCAACGCTATGCGTTCCCGCCGCGCCCTCGGCCTGGTCTCCATTGCTGTCATCGGGGTCCTCGGCCTTGCCGCCGGATCCCAGCTGCTCGGCAACCGGCCGGTCGTTCCCACCCTGCCGGACAGGACCCTGCTGGTCCAGTGGGACACCATGGCCGGCACCTCCAATGACGAGGTCCGCCGGATCGCGTCCAAAGCCTCCGACGAACTCCGGTCCCTCCCCGGCGTATCCGGAGTCGGCGGGCACATCGGCCGGGCCATTTCCTCGGACCAGGTGGTCGGAAACAGCTCGGCCGAACTGTGGGTGTCGATTGCACCGACTGCCAACTTCGGCGAGACGGAGCAGGCGGTGCGGGATGTGGTCCAGGGCTACCCGGGCATCGCCCACAATGTCCTGAACTACTCCCAGCAGAAGATCGGCGAAATGCGCAGCAGCATGGAACCGGGCTTCGCGGTCCGGGTCTACGGCACGGACATGCCGATCCTGCGCGAGAAAGCCGAAGAGGTCCGTAAGGCAATGGAGAGCATCAGCGGGGTGAAGAACCCGAAAATCAACGCCACCACCAAGACCCCCATCGTGGAGGTTGAAGTTAATCTCGAGGCTGCCCAGAAGGTCGGCATCAAGCCGGGTGACGCCAGGCGCGCCGCGGCTGCACTTATGCAGGGAATCGTCGTCGGTAACCTCTTCGAGCAGCAGAAGGTCTTCGAAGTCGTTGTGCGCGGTGCGGTTGGCGCCAGGGATGACATGACAAGTATCCGTGAGCTGCTCCTCGACACCCCCGGCGGCGGCCACATCACGCTAGGCGAGATCGCCGCGGTCCGGATGGTCCCCAACGAAGTTGTCATCATGCACGATGACACCTCGCGGCGGATCGATGTCGTAGCTGATGTAAGCGGCCGGCCGCTGGCGGATGTACAACGCGACATCGAAGCGGCAGTCAAGCAGATTCAATTCCCGCTTGAATACCACGCCGAGATACCGAAGAAGTACAGCCAGCTCGAGGCTGCCGACACCCTGGTTCTTTGGCTCGGAGCGGCTGCCCTCATCGGCATACTGCTGCTGCTCCAGACCGCAGTGCGGAGCTGGAAACTGGCCCTCGCCGTCTTCCTGTCAATGCCCGCGGCCCTGGCCGGCGCTGCGGTGGCTGCCTGGATTGGCGCAGCGTCGCTCTCCTGGCTCTCGCTGACCGCCTTTGCGGTGGTGCTTGCCATCGCCGCCCGCAACGCTGCACTGTTGTCGGCCCGAGCCGACGAGCTGTGGCGGTCCACGCCACAGACGTCCCACGCCAGGGTCATCCTGGCGGCGGCCCGGGACCGGGTATCGCCGGTCCTGAAATCGGCCCTCATCACGGTACTGGTCCTGATACCGCCCGCTGTGCTGGGCGGTACCGTCGGTCAGGCCGTCATCGCCCCGATGTTGCTGATCATCGGCGGGGGCATCGTAACCTCAACGCTCGTGGCGCTCTTAGTGCTCCCGCTGCTCATACTTTGGTTCGGGCCCCGCACCGCGCCGGAAGAGTGGCACGAAGTCTACGAATCAGAGATCCCGGTTCAGCCCGTTACGCAGGAAAAGGTGGAAGTAAAATGACCAGCCAAAAGCCCCAACGGCGCCTGCCCCTGGCGGCAGCTGTCTGTGCCGCCCTTGCGCTTCTCCTCCCGGCGTGCGCCCAGCCCTCGGTGACGCCTGCATCGGTTGCTGAGGCCCCTGCCAAGGTGGAGAAGAACGCTACCACCGGCATCGCGAAACTGACCCTTACCCAGCGCGGAGTGGAGCGGCTCGATCTGAAGACCGAGCCCGTAGCGGTCGGCACCGGTACCGATGTGCTTGTGCCCTACGCGTCCTTGTTGTACGACGCCAACGGGAAGACCTGGGTGTTCACGAACCCGGCCCCGCGGGTCTACGAGCGCCAGGCCGTCACCGTCACCAAGGTGGAGGCAGGCGTGGTCACGGCCAACGCGGGCCCCGCCGTGGGGACTGCCGTGGTCACGGTCGGCGCGGCTGAGCTGTTCGGCGCCGAGTTCAATACAGGCAAATGACATGCGCCGGATAGTCGCAGCCAGCCTGCGGTTCAGATCGATCATTATTGCGATGGCGGCGGCGCTGATGATCGTTGGCGGTGCACAGCTCAGCAGCGCCTCGGTGGACGTGTTCCCCGAGTTTGCGCCGCCAAAGGTCGAGGTGCAGACCGCCTGCCTGGGCCTCACTGCGGCCGAAGTCGAAGAACTCGTATCGGTCCCCATGGAAGAGGCCTTCAACGGGATCGACGGCCTCGACCACATGCGGTCGAAGTCGGTATCCCAGCTCTCGTCCATCGTGCTGGAATTTGAAAACGGAACCGATCTGCTCACCGCACGGCAATTGGTGTCCGAACGGATGGCGACCGTCATCCCCACTCTGCCCACCTGGGCCGCGCCGCCGCTGATGCTGCAGCCGCTGTCTTCGACGAGCCGCGTTATGAAGATCGGCCTGTCCTCGGACACCCGGTCCCTGATCGAGATGTCCATGATTTCCTATTGGAACATCCGGGCCCGTCTGCTTCGCGTTCCGGGAGTGGCCAATGTCGCCATCTGGGGAGAACGCCTCCAGATGCTTCAGGTGCAGGTTGATCCCGTCAAGCTGGCGGCGAACAATGTGACGCTGGACAGTGTTATGAGCTCCACCTCCGATGCCCTGGACGCCGGGCTGCTCAAATATTCGCCGGGTTCCCTGATCGGCACCGGTGGCGCGCTCGATACGCCCAGCCAGACCATGGGAATCCGCCACGTCCAGCCCATCACCTCGCCGCAGGAACTGGCTAAGGTGGCGCTGGAGGACCGTGAGGGGCAAGCACCGCTTCGTCTCTCGGATGTGGCAAACGTCGTGGAGGACCATCAGCAGCTGATCGGCGATGCCGTCATCAACGGCGGCCCCGGGCTGATGCTGATTGTGGAAAAGCTCCCATGGGGCAACACGCTCGAAGTGACGCGGGGAGTGGAAGAGGCGCTAAAGCAGCTGGAACCCGGACTTACCGGGATTGCCGTGGACACCACCCTCTTCCGGCCGGCGACGTTCATCGAAGAATCCCTGGGCAACCTCAGCGTGGCCCTCCTGTTGGGATGCCTCCTGGTCATCCTGGTGTTGAGCGTTTTCCTCTTCCAATGGCGAACTGCGCTGGTCAGTGTGATGGCTATCCCGTTGTCACTGATGGCCGCGGCCCTCGTGTTGTATTGGACCGGAGGCACAATCAATACGATGGTGCTTGCAGGGCTGGTGATTGCCGTCGGGGTGGTGGTGGATGATGCCATCATCGACGTCGAAAACATCGTCAGACGGCTTCGGCACCACCGGGCCAGTGGCGGGGTGGGCAGCACCGCCCGGGTCGTGGTAAATGCCTCGCTCGAGGTCCGAGGACCGATCGTCTACGCCACCTTGATCATCGTCGCCGCCACGGTGCCGATCTTCTTCCTGGACGGCCTGACGGGGGCGTTTTTCCGGCCGCTGGCCACCTCCTACACGCTCGCGGTGATGGCGTCCATGCTCGTGGCGCTGACAGTCACTCCGGCGATGGCCTACATATTTCTCCGCAATGCCAAGTTGGAGGACCGCGATCCCCCGCTGGTCAGGGTACTCAAGCGCTGGTACAGCGAAGCGCTGATCCCGATAGTCCGCCGGCCGTTGCCGGGCTACGTCGCTTTGGGAGCACTGGGCTTAGTCGGCGTTGTGGCGGCCCCGCTCCTGGGCCAGTCGCTGCTGCCCTCTTTCAAGGAGCGTGACTTCCTGATGCACTGGGTCACCGCGCCGGGCACGTCAAACTCGGAAGAGGTCCGCGTCAGCCAGCTGGCATGCAAGGAGCTCATGACGATTCCGGGCGTGAACAACTGCGGGTCCCATATCGGACAAGCCTTCGCCGCCGACGAAGTCGTGGGCGTTAATTTCGGTGAAAATTGGATCAGTATTGACCCGGCGGTGGACTATGACGAGACCCTTGCATCCGTCCAGGATGTGGTGGACGGATACCCGGGAATTACACGGGACGTCCAGACCTATCTCAAGGAACGCATCCGCGAGGTCCTGACGGGCACAGGCTACGCCGTCGTCATCCGCGTCTATGGCGACGACCTCGCGACGCTGCGTGAGGAGGCTGACAAGCTCAAAACCATCCTGGGCGGCATCGAGGGGACCATCGGTGCCAAGGTCGCGCTCCAGGCCAACATTCCTCAGATCGACGTGGAAGTGAATCTGGACGCTGCCAACCGCTACGGCTTGAAGCCCGGCGATGTGCGGCGCGCCGCGGCCACCCTGGTCGCCGGCGAAGAAGTGGGCGACGTCTACCGGAACGGCAAAGCCTACGATGTCCAGGTGTGGAGCCCGCCGGAGACCCGGACAAGTGTCACGAGCATCGAGAACCTCCCGCTGGATACCCCCAGTGGGGTGACGATCCGGATGGCGGATGTCGCCACGATCTCCGTGAAGCCAACACCGAATGTGATTGAGCGTTCGGAGGGGTCACGGCGCATCGACGTCAGTGCCAACGTCAAGGAAGGGGACCTGGCGAAGGTTGTGGAGAAGTTGAAATCTGACATGGAGTCGGTTGAGTTTCCGGTCGGCTACAGTGCGGTTGTCCTCGGCGAATACGCGGAGCGGCAAGCCGCCTCACAACGGCTCCTGCTCTACTCGATTGGTGCCATCATCGTGGTTTATCTCCTGCTCCAGGCTGCTTTTAGAAGCTGGCGGTTGGCGACACTAGCCATCCTGACGCTTCCGGTGGCCCTGGTGGGCGGCATTATCGCAGCCCACCTCAGCGGCGGGATCCTGTCCCTGGGGTCCCTGGTCGGTTTCCTGACCCTGATGGGCATCGCAGCCCGGAACGGCATCCTCCTCATCAACCACTGCCAGCACCTGGAACAGTTCGAGGGTATGCCCTTCGGCCGGGACCTGGTACTGCGCGGTGCAGCCGAGCGCTTGTCACCGATCCTGATGACGACGCTCGCGACCGCCCTGGCCCTCGTCCCCCTGGTGGTCATGGGTAACATTCCGGGTCATGAGATCGAACATCCCATGGCGGTGGTGATCCTGGGTGGCCTTGTCACTTCGACGCTGGTCAACCTGTTCATCGTCCCCTCGCTGTATCTGCGGTTCGCCAAGAAAGGACCAAAGCGTGAGCGCCGGCCCAACCAACCCCAGCCGGTTCCGGCCGTCTAGCCGAAGCCAACCAACCCCAGCAGGAGAGGCCAAACCAATGTCTCAACGAGGAAAACGCTTCACAGCCTACGGTTCAGCGATCCTGCTGGTACTGGGAACGCTGACCGTGGGAACGGCCGCCGCGGCCACCGCCGCGCCGAATCCGCAGGAACTCTGCGGACCAGGCTCGGCGATCAAGTTCAACCGTGCCGATTTCCCGGCAAATCCGGTGATCGACAACAAATGGCTCACGCTCAAGCCCGGCATGCAGTTCACCACCACCGGGGAGGTCAGGTCCGCCGACGGCAGCGTGAGCGCCCATTCGGTCGTCCACACGGTGACGGGGCTGACGAAGGTGATCAACGGCGTCAAGACCCAGGTGCTGTGGGACCGGGACTACTCCGACGGCGTCCTGGCGGAATCGGAACTCGCGTTCTTCGCCCAGTCGAAGAGGTCGGGCAGCGTCTGGCTCTTCGGGGAGTATCCGGAGGAGTACGAGAACGGGAAGCTGGCGGGCGCTCCCAGCACCTTCGTCAGCGGTATTAAGGGGACACAGGCGGGAATCGCCCTACAAGGGAGCCCCCACCGTAACTCCCCGGCGTATGTCCAGGCCTACGCGCCCAGCGTGGACTTCCTGGACTGCGGCCGTGTGCTGTACAAGAACCAGCGCGTCTGTGTGAAAACGGGCTGCTACAACGATGTGATGGTGATCGATGAATTCAATCCGCTGGATCCGCCGAGCGCGGGCCACCAGCGCAAGTTCTATTCGGCCGGAACGGGGCTTATCAAGGTGACGGCCGTCAGCGGCGCGGACCAGGAGTTCATGGACCTCGTCAAGATCAAGAAGCTGAGCCGTGCCGAGCTGGCGAGCGTCAATGCGCAGGCATTGAAGCAGGACAAACGGGGATACACGGTCAGCAAGGATGTCTATGCCAAGACGCCGCGCGCCGTGGTGGCCTATCCGGGCCCGGTCTCCTGAGACGTGCCGCTGCCCTTAGCCTTAACCGGGCAGCGGCACACCAGCGAAAAAAGCTCCGGCCGGGTTTCCCCGGCCGGAGCTTTTGCGTGGAAGGGTTTTACTTGACGTCCTCGTCAACCCAGTCCATGGACTTGGTGACGGCCTTCTTCCAGAGCCGCATCTGCCGCTCCCGTTCGCCCTGCTCCATCGTCGGCTCCCAGCGCTTGTCCTCGGACCAGTTGGCCGAGCACTCGCCCAGATCCTTCCAGAAGCCGACGGCGAGCCCTGCCGCGTAGGCGGCGCCCAGAGCAGTGGTCTCGACGACCTTCGGCCGGATCACCGCGACGCCGAGTATGTCGGCCTGAAACTGCATCAGGGCGTCGTTGGCAACCATGCCGCCGTCGACCTTCAGCTCGGTCAGCGGAACGCCGGAGTCGGCGTTGACGGCGTCGAGCACCTCGCGGGTCTGGAAGGCCGTGGCCTCCAGCGCCGCACGGGCGATGTGGTTCTTGTTCACAAAGCGGGTCAGGCCGACGATCGCACCGCGGGCGTCGGAACGCCAGTACGGCGCGAACAGTCCGGAGAAGGCCGGGACAATGTAGACACCGCCGTTGTCCTCCACTGAGGCCGCGAGCGTCTCGATTTCCGGGGCGCTGCTGATCATGCCGAGGTTGTCGCGCAGCCACTGCACGAGCGATCCGGTGACGGCGATCGAGCCTTCCAGCGCGTAGTGCGGTGCCGCATCGCCGAGCTTGTAGCCCACTGTGGTGAGCAGTCCGTTCTTGGAGTGAACAATTTCCTCACCGGTGTTGAAGATCAGGAAGCAGCCGGTGCCGTAGGTGTTCTTGGCTTCGCCGGCCTCGAACGCGGCCTGGCCAAACGTTGCCGCCTGCTGGTCGCCCAGGATGCCGGCGACCGGAACTTCGCGCAGCAGCTGGGAGGTGTGCACCGTCCCGTAGACCTCCGAGGACGACTTGATGGCCGGCATCATGGACGCCGGAACGCCGAACGTGTCAAGGATCTCCTGGTCCCAGGCGAGAGTTTCCAGATCCATGAACAGGGTCCGGGAGGCGTTGGTCACGTCGGTGACGTGCACGCCGCCGTCGGTGCCGCCGGTGAGGTTCCACAGCACCCAGCAGTCCGTGTTGCCGAAGACCAGGTCGCCGGCTTCGGCCTTGGCGCGGGCGCCCTCGACGTTGTCCAGGATCCACTTGATCTTGGTGCCGGAGAAGTAGGTCGCCAGCGGCAGGCCCACTTTCTGCTTGAACCGGTCCGGCCCGCCGTCCCTGGCGAGCTCATCCACGATCGGCTGCGTGCGGGTGTCCTGCCAGACAATGGCGTTGTAGACCGCTTTGCCGGTTGTTTTGTCCCAGACGACGGCGGTTTCGCGCTGGTTGGTGATGCCGACGGCGGCGATGTCGTGGCGGGTCAGGTTCGCCTTGGAAAGAGCCGAGGCGATGACCTCGCGGGTGTTGTTCCAGATCTCGGCGGGGTCGTGTTCCACCCAGCCTGCCTGCGGGAAGATCTGCTCGTGTTCCATCTGGCCGGAGGAGACGATGTTGCCGCTGTGATCGAACACGATGGCGCGCGTGCTGGTGGTGCCCTGGTCAATGGCGATTACGTACTGGTTCATGGTGACGTCCTTGTCTTGAGGGTGTGAAGGCTGGCTTCATGCGGCCGCGTCCCCGACGCGGCCGCTATCGTGCTGTTGAGTTGGCTAGGCGGCTGCGGCGACGATGATCGGCACGTACCGGGCAACGATGCCCGCCAGGAGTCCGCCCACCACAGGTCCCACCACCGGGATCCAGGAGTAGCTCCAGTCGCTGGAGCCCTTGCCCTTGATCGGCAGCAGGGCGTGGGCGATGCGGGGGCCGAGGTCACGGGCCGGGTTGATGGCGTAGCCGGTGGGACCACCAAGCGACACACCGATGCCGACAACCAGCAGTGCAACGGCCAGCGGGCCGAGGCCCGAGGGTGTCCCGCCGAACGTCAGGATGACGAAGACGAGGACAAAGGTGCCGATGATTTCCGTGACGAGGTTCCACGGAGTGGAGCGGATGGCAGGACCGGTGGAGAACACCGCGAGCTTGCTGGCGGGCTCCGGCTCCGCGTCGAAGTGCTGCTTGTGGGCCAGCCACATCACCACTGCGCCGAGGAAGGCGCCCAGGAATTCGCCGCCGAAGTACGTCAGAGTCGACATCACATCGATCTTGACGCCCGGGGCGTACTCCGCCTTACCGTTGATCAGCAGGCCCAGGGTCACGGCGGGATTCAGGTGCGCGCCCGACTTGGCGGCAACGTACACGCCGGCGAAGACGGCGATGCCCCATCCCCAGGTGACCATCAGGAACCCGCCGTTGTTCCCCTTCGTGCCTTTGAGCGCAACGTTTGCCACGACGCCGCAACCCAGCAGGGTCAGCATCGCGGTGCCCATTACTTCGGACAGGAAAACTATTCCAAGAGACATCTTTGACTCCTCTATTTTCTGTTGTCAGCCCTTCGCGGGTTTGAAGGGTCTGTGGGCCGGCGGCGCGTTGACGCCGCCGGCCGGCCACTGCACCGGTCCCTCGAGGGGACCCCGCAGTCCTTGCGTCCGGACGTCCCCCGTCCGGACGCCGAGGTTTATCAGGAGACCAGGCTGTGGACCTGGACGCCATGGTACCGCTTGAGCACCTCCTGAGCGTGGCTGATCTCGGAAGACCGGGTTGCCGGGTCCCAGCCCAGCGGGCCGGAAAGGATCTCGGCAACCTCGTTCAGCAGTTCGCCGGTCACCAGGCCGCGGAAGGCCAGGGAGGTGCGGCGGATCAGTACGTCGACCAGGTGCCCGATCTGCTCGTTCTGCGCCATGAACTCCAGTTCACGGCTGCTGAGTTCGCGGGTGGAGTGCAGGAGCCGGTCCGGTCCGGCGTCTGTGGCGTCGTCGAGGAAGGAGATGACTTCCGCGGCACGCGTCCCATAGCGGGTCAGCAGGCCCGCGACCCGGTCGGCGTCGCGGCCGGCGGATATGTGCGCCTTGATCCAGCGCTGGACGCCGTCCTCGCTGTCCGGGAAGGCGGCGCCGCCGCCGATGGCCAGCTTCGCCGTCGAGACTTTCCGTTCCAGGCCGAGCTCGGCAAGGACGTCGTTGCTCAGGTGCTCTGCGAGGGCCCGGAAAGTGGTCCATTTGCCGCCCACCAGGCTGAGGACGACGGCGCCGCCGCTCCCGCTGCCGCCCGCTTGACCGCTTGATCCGGCGTGCCGCTCGATCCGGTAATCCCGGCTGACGAAGCCCGGCTGGGTGGCGTCGTGTTTGGGCAGGGGCCGCACACCGGCGAAGGTGTAAACGATCTGCCCGCGGTCCACGGCAACGTCCGGGAAGACATGGCCGATCAGGTCAAAGAAGTAGTCGATCTCGGCCTCGGTGCACACGGCGTCCTCGGCCATGTCGGCATCGACGTCGGTGGTGCCGACGAGGACCCGGTCGCCCATCGGGTAGATGAGGACGATCCGGCCGTCGGTGTGTTCGAAGAAGATCTCCCGGCCGTTGCAGGCCGCCAGCAGCTCCGCATGGTCCAGCACGATGTGCGAGCCCTTGGTGCCGCCCATAAACGCCGACGCCGCACCCATCGCCTGGTTGGTCAGGTCCACCCAGGCGCCCGTGGTGTTCACAATGACATCGGCGGTGAAGTCGAACAGCTCTCCGGTGAGTTCGTCACGGAGCCGGACGGTACCGCCGGAACCGGTGTCCTTCGTGGACACGAGGGACAGGTAGTTACTGGCGCGGGCGCTGTCGCCGCCGGCCGCGCCGGCCTTTTCGCCGTCCTGCAGCACATCCAGGGTCAGCCGCTCCGGATTATGCACGGAAGCGTCAAAGTAGGTGGCCGCGTACTTGATGCCAGGGTGCAGCCGGGGCAGTTCGGCCAGGGCACGCTTGCGGCCGCGGAACTGATGCCGGGGCACCGTGCCGCCGTCGCGGGAGAAGAAGTCGTACAGGCTCAGGCCGAGCTTGATCAGGAAGGCCCCGCGCTCCTTGGACGCCCCCTGCTGCTTGTGTGTAAGGAAGCGCAGCGGAGCCGCGAGGATACCGGAAAAGGTACTGAAGATGGGGATGGTGGTCTGCAGCGGCTTCACATAGTGCGGCGCGATCCGCAGGAGCCTGTTCCGCTCGACCACGGACTCCTGCACGAGGCGGAACTCGCCGTTCTCCAGGTAGCGGATACCGCCGTGGATCATGTGCGAGGAGGCGCCGCTGGCGCCCTGGCAGTAGTCGCCGCGCTCCACGAGCGCCACATCCACACCCTGCAGTGCCAGATCCCGGAACGTGCCGACGCCGTTGATGCCGCCGCCGATGATCAGCACCTGCGCCCGGGGCCGCTCTCGCAGCTGCTGCACGGATGCGCGCTCGCCCGCCTGGGCCTGATTGCGAGTTGAATCCTTGTGTCCCAAAAACTGCTCCCTTGGGTTTGTTCCTGTGCGGCGCGCCGTGCGGCGCGGCGCCGTCCAACACTATTCTTTGGAGTATTGGAAAATGGAGTCAAGCACTATGCACAAACGTGCAGAACGGAATCGGGATGACACTTTCACGCCACTCTGACGCCCTCAGGGCGGCCCAGATGTATTACCTGCAGGACCTGACCATGGACGCGATTGCCCGCGAACTCCGGACCTCCCGATCGACGGTCTCGCGGCTGCTGTCCTCGGCCCGGGAATCCGGCCTGGTGCAGATCCAGATCCGCAACCCGCTGGACACCGGCCCCGAACTGGAAAGCATGATCCGGCTCCAGTACAAGGTGGATGTCCACGTCGTTCCGGTGCTTGACACCCTGAATGAGGCGGAAACACTGGACCGCGTGGCAATGCAGGCTGCCCGCACCATCGGCCCGCTGGTGGACTCGAACGCCATCATTGGGGTGGCCTGGGGCTCCACGCTCAGCGCCGTCAGCCGGCACCTGACCCGGAAGATCACCCATGACAGCGTGATCGTCCAGCTTAACGGCGCCGGCAACATGCAGACCACGGGCATCACCTATGCCTCTGACATCATGCGGCGCTTCGGAAGCGCCTACGGTGCCCGGGTGGAACAGTTCCCGGTACCGGCGTTCTTTGACCACGCCGCGACCAAGACCGCCATGTGGAATGAGCGAAGTGTGCAACGCGTCCTCGAACTGCAGGCCAGCATGAGCATTGCCATATTCGGCGTCGGATCGGTCGACGCCGACTACCCCAGCCACGTCTACGCCGGCGGCTACCTCGATGAAGAAGACCTGGACGTGCTGGCCGACTCCGGGGTCGCCGGTGATGTCGCCACCGTTTTCTTCCGGGCCGACGGCTCCTCGGACGGCATCACCCTGAATGAACGCTCCACCGGTCCGGACCTGGCCCGGCTCCGCCAGGTCCGGCGAAGGATCTGCGTGGTGTCCGGCGCCTCCAAAATCAACGGGCTGCGGGGCGCCCTCGCCGCAGGCCTGGCCACCGACCTGATCCTCGACGAGGCCAGCGCCCGGCGCCTGGTCAGCCTGGACGGGCTGACCTGATGGTCCGTCCCAATACCCCGGCCCGGGGGGATGGGGCCGGCGAAGTCGGTAGAGTCAGTGCTATGAGACTCTCCCCCCGGCTGGCCCTGAACAATGGTGTGATGATGGACCGCCTGGGCTTCGGGCTGTACAAAGTGCCGCCGGCCGACGCCGCCGGTCTGGTAACCATGGCACTGGAGACCGGCTACCGCCATGTCGACACGGCGGCCATGTACGGGAACGAAACCGGAGTGGGCAAAGGCGTCGGCGCCCTATCGGCCTTCGCCGGCGGATCCGGCGAGCCGGCAGGCTCACTGACTCGCCAGGACGTGTTCGTCACCACCAAAGTCTGGAATGACGACCATGGCTACGACGCCACACTGCGGGCCTTCGATGCCTCGATGTCAAACCTCGGGCTGGAGTACCTCGACCTCTACCTGATTCACTGGCCGTGCGAGAAGCGCGGGCTGTTCACGCAGACATACCGGGCCATGGAGACGCTCTACCGGGAGGGCAGGGTCCGCGCCATCGGGGTCGCCAACTTCCAGCCCCGCCACCTGGACCGGTTGCTGGAAACGGCCGAGGTGGTGCCGGCCGTCAACCAGATCGAGCTTCACCCCTGGCTGCAGCAGGCGGAACTGCGGGAAATGCACGCGGCCCTGGACATCCTGACGGAGGCGTGGAGCCCCTTGGGACGCGGGCGGGCCCTCACGGACCCGGTGATTCTGGCCCTCGGGGCCGAACACGAACGCACGCCGGCACAGATCGTCCTGCGCTGGCACCTCCAGCTCGGCAACCTCGCCATCCCCAAAGCCAGTTCCTCCGGGCGGCTCCGGGAAAACCGGGGCATCTTTGACTTCGAGCTCTCCGCAACGGACCTGGCCGATATCGCCGCCCTGGAGTGCGGTCTCCGGACCGGCTCCCACCCGGACAACGTCAACTAGGATCCCAGGAAATGGAACACGTGGCCACCGAGTCCTCCTTCACGCCTCTCTTCAGCGCCGGGCTGGAAACCCGCACCCGCTCCTCCCTTGTGGACCTCGGCGGCACCAGGGTCGCCTACTGGAGCTTCGAGCCTGTCAAGGTGTCGCCGGCGACCCGCACCATCCTGGTGATCCATGGCTTCCGCGGCGATCACCACGGACTCCTGCGGGTGGCGGACCAGCTTCCCGGGATGCGGCTCATCATGCCGGATCTCCCCGGCTTCGGCAGTTCCGCAGCGTTTGCGGGCACCGAACACAGCGTCGAGGGCTACGTCCGCTTTGTCCGCGACTTCCTGGCCGCCCTGGACCTGGGGCCGGACACGGTTCTGCTGGGCCACTCCTTCGGCTCGATTGTCGCGAGCCACTTCGTCGCCGACCACCCCGGCGCTGTCGCGGAGCTGATCCTGATCAACCCGATCGCGTCCCCGGCCCTCGCTGGACCCAAGGGGGTTATGACCAAGCTCGCGGTGCTGTATTACGAGGCCGCCGCCCGCCTCCCCCGCCGTCCGGGCCAGGCCCTGCTGCGCAGCCAGCTGATTGTCCGGCTTATGAGCGAAACCATGGCCAAGACCCGGGACAAAGGCCTCCGGCGCTTCATCCATGCCCAGCACAGCTCGTATTTCTCCGCCTTCGCGGACCGGGACAGCCTGCTTGAGGCGTTCAAGGCCTCGGTCGGCGGCACTGTCTCCGGCGTCGCCCGCCGGCTTACCCTGCCGGTACTGCTGATTGCCGGCGAAAAAGACGAGATCGCCAGCCTCCCGGACCAGCACAAACTCCTGGCCCTGCTGCCGGACGGACGCCTGGACGTCATTCCCGGCGTCGGGCACCTCATCCACTATGAAACCCCGGAAGCCGCCGCGGGCTTCATCCTCCGCTTCCTGAAGGACCACACCGCGTGAAAATCCTTATTGATGCCCGCTTCACCCGGCTCGACCACCACGACGGGATCAGCCGCTACGGCGCCAGCCTGATCGCGGCCACGGCCAGGATCGCGGACGTCTCCATGCTGATCAGCGACGTGCGGCAGCTGGCCCTGCTGCCGGACGTGCCGTACACGCTGGTCAACAGCCCCCTCTCAGCGGCCGAGTTGTTCGTGGCCGCCAAGGTCAACAGGCTCGGAGCCGACGTTGTTGTGTGCCCCATGCAGACGATGGGCAGCTGGGGCCGTAAGTATCCCCTGGTGCTGACCCTGCACGACCTGATCTACTACGAGCACCCGGCCCCGCCCGGCTTCCTCCCGGCCCCGGTCCGGGTCCTCTGGCGGCTCTACCACAAGGCGTTCTGGCCCCAGCGTGTGCTGCTGAACCGGGCGGATATTGTCGCGACCATCAGTGCCACCACGGCGGCCCTGATCTCAAAGTACCGGCTCACCAAGCGGCCGGTCCGGATCGTCGGGAACGCCCCGCAGCCGGGCCTCACGCCCCGGGATCCCGGCGCCGGGGCGGACAAGACGCTGCTCTATATGGGCTCGTTTATGCCCTACAAGAACGTGGAAACCATTATCCGGGGCATGGCCGGGCTGCCGGGCATGACCCTGCACCTGCTCAGCCGGATCTCTCCGGTGCGCAGGGCGGAACTGGAAGCCCTGGCCCCGGCCGGCGCGGGCATCGTGTTCCACAACGGTGTGACCGACGCCGAATATGAGGCCCTGCTGGCCCGCAGCACGGCCCTGGTCAGCCTCTCCCGGGCGGAAGGGTACGGCCTTCCGCTCGTGGAGGCGATGTCCCACGGCACTCCGGTGATCGCCAGCGACATCCCGATTTTCCGGGAGGTGGGCGGCGATGCCGTCAGCTACGTCCGGCCGGACTCACCGGCCGAATTCGCCGAGGCCGTGCGCCAGCTCGAGGAGCCGGAGCTGTGGAAGGCCCACTCGCTCCGCTCCGTGGAACGCGCCGCCGACTTCAGCTGGGACGAGTCCGCCCGCAACCTGCTGCGGCTCGCCAAAGAGGCCGTGGCACTGCGCGCGCGCCGCCCCGGCACCCCGAGAGGAGCCGGCCGGAAGTAGCCGGCGCGCGGACCCCCGTCCGCGCCGCACCCGCCGGTACTATCCTGGCCGCGAAAGCCCTGGTACTGGAGCCAGTGGGCATTGTCGTTAGCTCGTCGGGGGTCCGGAAAGGACACCGGCCCAGAGGGACATGCCCCGCGCCGGGGCCAGCGGGTGGACATAGTGTCATTATGCCCGGTCCCCGGGTGCGAAGAATGAGCATGTCCCGCTGGCCAGGACACCGGCCCAAAGGGACATGCCCCGCGCTGGGGTCAGCGGATGGACAGAGTGTCACTATGCCCAGTCCCGGGTGCGAAGAATGAGCATGTCCCCCCCCGTTGACTGGACACCGGCCCAAAGGGACATGCCCCGCGCCGGGGCCAGCGGATGGACAGAGTGCCATTATGCCCAGTCCCGGGTGCGAAGAATGAGCATGACCCCGTTGCCTTCCTCGCCCCGGCGCGAAAAGGACCAGGCTCAGCCCAACCCCCGACGACCTAACGACAATGCCCGCTGGAGCCAGTACTAGAGCACGTCGACGCCGTCGAGGCGCAACTGCACGGGGTCGTCGCTGCGTTTGGCGGCAGCGGCGGCCTTCACCGCCCGCATCGCCTTCGTGGCCGCTGCCGCCTGGCCGTACGGGATGAAAAGCAGGGTGCGGACGTCCTCGCCGGCGTCCCGCCCCTGGCTGCCGGCGCCGGAACCGGCCATCACCAGCGGGGCCGGGCCAGCTTCACGCAGCACAATTCCGTCCGCGGCCAACTGCCGTGCGATTGCCTGGGTGAAGTGCCCGACGGCGGTGCGTCCGCCGGTGACGGAGGCGACCCGCACGGCCGGCGGAAGATGCAGTTCTTGCCGGAGGGCCAGCTCGCGCCGGGCGTAGCCGGCGGGATCCCAGCGCAGCAAGGCCCCGACTCCGGCGGCGTCGTCCGCGGTGATGACCACGAGGCCGCCATCCAGTGCGGGCCGGACCAGGGCCGCGGCGTTGAACCAGCGCCGGACGGCGTCCTCCCCTGCCCGCAGGTTTTCCCGGCGCAGCAGCGAGTCGCCGTCGAGCAAAAGGGCCGCGGCATAGCCGCCGGATGCGACGGGTTCGGCACCCACCGTCGCCACCACGAGTGCCTTTGTGTCCCCAACGGTGGCCAACACCCGGTCACCGGAGGAGGTGATGACCGGCTTGCCGGGAAAGGCCCGGCCAAGCTCTTCGGCAGTGCGGAGCGCCCCGGTGGCGCCGCGCCGCAGCCGCACAGCGTTGCACGTGCCGCAGCGCCAGGCGGGGGCCGGCGTCGAGCACCACCGGCACTGCGGGACGGCGGAGCTGCCAGTGGACCCGGCAATGGCCAGCGGGCCGCCGCAGGCCGTACAGCGGGCCGGTTCGCGGCAGTTCTCGCAGGCGAGCGACGGAGCGTACCCGGCCCTGGCCACCTGGACCAGCACGGGACCGCGCTCCAGGCCTTCCTTGGCGGCGCGCCAGGCGGCGCCGGGAAGCCGCGCGATCCGGGCCAGCGGATCATGCTCCAGTTCGAAGCTGTCGGCCGTGTTGAGCACGCGCGGGACGGTCCGGCGCACCTCCGTGCGGTCCGCCTCCACGGGCCAGGCCCAGCCCGATTCGACCAGCCGCTGGGTCTCGGTGCTGCGTGAGTGTCCGGCGAGCAGGCAGGCGGCACCCGACTGGCCGGCGCGGAGCAGCAGGACCTCACGGGAGTGGGCGTACGGGGAGCGCTGCTCGATGTGCAGATCGTCGCCGTTGTCCCAGCAGACCACGAGGCCCAGGTCGCGGACGGGCGCATAGGCGGCGGAGCGGGTGCCGACGGCGACCCCGGCTGCGCCGCTGAGGATCCGCAGGAAGCTCCGGTAGCGCGGCGTCTGGCCGTCGTCCGCAGCGAGCCGGGCGACGTCCCCGGCAGGAAGGACTTCGAGCAGGGCGGACTCCACCCGGTCCAGGTCCCGGTAGTCGGGCACCACAACGACGGCGCCCCGGCCGGACAGGCGGACGGCGGCCACCGCCTCGGCGATCATCCGGGGCCAGCCGGCGGCGCCGTAGCCCTGGAGCGCGCCCAGCACCGCCCGCGGCGATTCCCCCGCACTCAGATGCTGGAGGAAGGCCGGGCCGTTGCGGTAGGAAGCCCAACTCGAGGCCGCCAGGCGGGCCGGCGGAATGGCCGCTCCCGCCCCGCCGGCCGCGGCGGCGGCGTCGGCCGCGGCGGCGTCGGCCGCGGCGGCACCGGCCGCGGCGGCGCCGGCAAACAGGGCCGGGTCCGGCCGGCCGTCCGGGGCAAATTCCTTTTCAAGCCTGGCCATCCGGGGCGGCACCGCGACACGCAGGACGTCGCTGAGCGTTCCGGCGTACCGGGCGGCGACGCGGCCCGCCAGTTCGGCGACGGCGGGCGTCAGCACGGGAACAGGCGAGACGAGCTTGTGCAGCGGCAAGAGGTCATGGCCGGCGTCGGATCCGGCCACCCGCTCCATAAGGTAGCCGGCCAGCTCCTGGCCGTTGAACTTCACCTTTACGCGGACGCCCGGCTGCGCCGCGGCATCGAGGCTCGCGGGGACGCTGTAGTCGAACGCCCGGTCCAGGTGCGGGAGGGACGATTCGAGCCGGACGCGGGCCACGGGCAGCTCCGCCGCGAGGACAGGGCCGGCAACCGCGGCTTTCGTTGGGAATCCCTGCAGCAGGGACAGCTGGAGCGGCTCATCCGGCCTTGTGGCGCCGCCAGGCGTCGGCGTCATGGCACCCTCCTCCTTCCCGCAGCGGTACAACAGGTCAACGGCAGCCCCAGAAAGAGTAGCCAGGCCTCCGGATCGGCGGCCTGGCTACAGCACATCACACAGCAGTGACATTTACGCCGGTGACTTCAGGAAAATGACATCGGCCCTGGCGACGTTCCCGTCCCAGGCATCCATAGCGTCCTAGGCGTTGAAGAACGCCTTCAGCTCATCCACCCGGTCCAGCCGCTCCCAGGTGAAGTCCGGGTCCTCGCGGCCAAAGTGGCCGTGGGCCGCGGTCTTGGTGTAGATCGGGCGTTTGAGGTCCAGTGCGTCGATGATTGCGCGCGGGCGCAGATCGAAGATCTCGGCGATCGCGGCGCTGATCCTTGCCGGGTCGACAGTCTCGGTGCCGAAGGTCTCCACATAGGTGCCGATCGGGCGCGCCTGGCCGATCGCGTAGGCGATCTGGATTTCGGCGCGCTTCGCGAGCCCCGCAGCCACCACGTTCTTGGCAACCCAGCGCATCGCGTAGGCCGCTGAGCGGTCCACCTTGGACGGGTCCTTGCCGGAGAAAGCGCCGCCGCCGTGGCGGGCCATGCCGCCGTAGGTGTCCACAATGATCTTGCGTCCGGTGAGGCCGGCGTCGCCCACCGGACCGCCGATGACGAACGCGCCGGCGGGGTTCAAGATGTTGTGGGTCCGAGAGATATCCAGGTTGGACAGTGCCAGGACCGGATCGACCACGTAGGCGGCGAGGTCTGCGCGGAGCGTCTCAAGGCTGGCGCCTTCGGCGTGCTGGCTCGAGATGACCACCGTCTCCACCGAGACCGGGCGGTCGCCGTCGTAACCCACGGTCACCTGGGTCTTGCCGTCGGGGCGCAGATAGGACAGTTCGCCGCTTTTGCGGACCTCGGTGAGGCGCTCGGAGAGGCGGTGCGCAAGCCAGATCGGGACCGGCATGTAGGAGGGGGTCTCGTCGCTGGCGTAGCCGAACATGAGGCCCTGGTCGCCGGCGCCCTGGAGGTCGTAGTCGTCCTCCTGGCGCCCTTCGCGTGCCTCGAGCGAATTGAACACGCCCCCGGCGATGTCGTTGGACTGCTGGCCGATGGAGACGGACACACCGCACCGGGCGCCGTCGAAGCCGTTGGCCGAGGAGTCGTAGCCGATGCCGAGGATGGTCTCGCGGACGATCTGCGGGATTTCGACGTAGGCGTCAGTGGTGACCTCCCCGGCCACGTGGACCAGCCCGGTGGTGGCCAGCGTCTCCACAGCAACCCGGGACTCGGGGTCCTTGGCCAGCAGGGCATCGAGGATCGCGTCGCTGATCTGGTCACAGATCTTGTCGGGGTGTCCTTCGGTCACCGACTCGGAGGTGAACAGCCGGAGCGAGGCGGGCGTGGCCCCGTGAAAGTCAGGGATATGCAGCGGTAAAGTCACTCAACTACCTTACTGGTTGGAAAACGGACGTCCGGCGGCGTGTGTCCCCGTGCGAAGGAGACATTGACTACGCCAGGCTCAGGCCGGCGGAACAACCCGGCTCAGCTCGGCGCTGACGCGGTCAATCACGGCAGCCGCAACGTCGGATTTGGATCCCGACGCCTCTTGGGCTTCGGAGCCGGAGCGGGAAAGGATGACTACGGAGTTGGTGTCCTCGCCGAAGACCTTGCCGTCCCCGACGTGGTTGACCACGAGCAGGTCGCAGGCCTTGCGGCCCAGCTTGGCCTGGGCATACTCCAGGACGTCGCCGTCGGTGTCCCCGGTCTCGGCCGCGAAGCCGACGATCAGCTGACGGCGGGAGGCCGCGTCGCGGACCTCCACGAGTTCCCGCAGGATGTCGGGGTTGCGGACCAGCGAGATCACTGGGTCCGCGACGTCGTCGCGCTTCTTAATCTTGGTGCCGGAGACGTTTGCCGGGCGGAAGTCTGCGACAGCAGCAGCCATGATCACGACGTCGGAGTCTGCGGCGGCGTGCAGGGCGGCCTTTCGCAGCTCCAGTGCCGTTCCGACCTTGACCACTTCGACGCCGTCGGGTGCCGGTACTTCCATGTGCGCCGCCAGCAGCCGGACCCTGGCACCGGCATCGCGGGCCGCGGCGGCCAGCGCCACCCCCTGTTTACCGGAGGACCTGTTGCCGAGGAAACGCACCGGGTCCAGCGGTTCGCGGGTGCCGCCGGCGCTGATGGTGACGGTGAGTCCGGCCAGCGGCCGCGCCGCCGTCGGCGTCTGCGTCTGCGTGGCAGACGGTCCGGCGGAGAGCGGGGAAGACGGTGCCGAGACTGCCGCCGCGTCTGCAGCCGGGTACGACGGCGGGTCTGCAGCCGGGTCCGACGGCGGCGGTGCGGTGCTGGGTGCGGTGCCGGGTGCGGTGCCAGCGAGAGCCATGGCCGCCTTGAAGATTGCCTCGGGTTCGGGCAGCCGGCCGGGCCCGGAGTCCGCGCCGGTCAGGCGTCCGGAAGCGGGTTCGAGCACGGTGATCCCACGGCTGCGCAGGGTCTCGACGTTGGCCCGGGTCGCCGGGTGCTGCCACATCTCGGTGTGCATGGCCGGGGCCATCAGCACCGGGCAGCCGCCGGCCATCAGCAGCGTGTTGGTGAGGAGGTCGTTGGCCTGGCCCGCGGCCGCGCGTGCCAGCAGGTCGGCGGTGGCGGGGGCCACCACGATCAGCTCGGCCTCGTGGCCGAGGCGGACGTGGTTGACGGTGTGCACCTCGTCGAAGACGCTGTTGCAGACCGGGTGCCCGGACAGCGCTTCCCATGTGGCGACGCCGACGAAGCGGGTCGCGGCCTCCGTGGGGATGACGGTGACGTCATGGCCGGCTTCAGTAAAAAGCCGGAGGAGCGACGCCACCTTATAGGCGGCTATCCCTCCCCCGACTCCGAGGACTATGCGCACGTGAGCTCCGCCTACGGCTGCGTAATTACTCTGCGGGTTCGATCGGCGTGGAAACGAGCTTGCCTTCGTTGATCTCGCGCAGGGCGATGGAGAGCGACTTCTCGTTCAGCTTGGTGTCGACCAGCGGGCCAACGTACTCGAAGAGGCCCTCGTGCAGCTGCGCATAGTAGGCGTTGATCTGGCGTGCGCGCTTGGCGCCGAAAATCACCAGTCCGTACTTCGAGTCGGCAGCCTTCAGCAGCTCGTCGATGGGCGGGTTGATGATGCCTTCAAGGTTCGTGGACACGAATTCTCCAAATTCTAACGGGCCGATACGTCCCGGCGCCTAGCGTGGGTTCGGGGTCAGCCCCATGAGTGAAACAAGCTCGTCCGCTGCACGTCGAACGTCATCATTGATGACGGTGTGGTCAAACTCCGGCTCAGCGGCCAATTCTAGTTTAGCGGTTTCCAGCCGTTGCTGCTGTTCCTCGGGTGTTTCCGTGCCGCGGCCCACCAGGCGGCGCACCATTTCGTCCCAGCTGGGCGGGGCCAGGAACACGAACTTGGCGTCAGGGACGGCCAGCTTGACCTGCCGCGCGCCCTGCAGATCGATCTCCAGCAGCACCGACCGGCCCTCGGCGATCGCGGCGTCCACGGTGCTGCGCAGCGTGCCGTAGCGGTTGCGGCCGTGGACCACGGCCCACTCAAGGAGGTCACCGTGGTCCACCAGGGACCCGAATTCCTCGGCCGATTTGAAGAAGTAGTGAACGCCGTCAATCTCGCCCGGACGCGGCGGACGCGTCGTTGCCGAAACCGAAAGCCAGACGCCGGGATAGTTGTCCCGGATGTAGGTGGATACGGTGCCTTTGCCAACAGCCGTCGGGCCGGCGAGGACTGTCAATCCCGGTTTGTTGCTCACATATTCCTTCGGCGGTGTTCGGATCAGCTCAGGGGTCCGAGCTATTTGTCGTCTATAAAATCTACCAGCGCCCGGCGCTGGTGAATTCCCAGGCCGCGGACCCGGCGCGACGCCGCAATGCCGAGCTGTTCCATGATGGCCGCAGCCCGCACCCGCCCGATCCCGGGCAGCGCCTCCAGCAGCTCCACGATCCGCATCCGGGCGATGGCGTCATCGGAGTCGCCGGAGCCAAGCAGTTCCGCGATGGTCAGCTCCCCCGACTTCAGCCGCTCCTTGGCCGTGGCCCTGACGGTTCTGGCGGCGGCGGCCTTGCCCAAGGCATCGGCACGCTCCTGCGGTGTGAGGGGTCGCAAGCTCACTGAAGTCCTCCCTGCATTGTCAGCCGGACCGCAGAAACGGCCCGGCCGGACGGGCCGAACAAAGCCCGGACCGGTACGCGGACGTGTCCTGAACCTACCGTCTTGTTACCGCAGAAATCAATGGATGATTGCCATGGCCCGGCATGTTCGAAGGTCAAGCCGGGCGCAGCACTCCCGACGTCGGATCACGGCGGCACTGCCTCGCCCATTTGCCACGAATGGCCGGAATGACCATCCCCATAGCGGCCATTTGCGTCAACTCGGTGCGCCCGACGCGGTGTGGCGGCCTTCCTGCGCCCGTACGCCACGAATGGCCGGAATGACCGAATGGCCGGTAAGACAACCCCCATAGGGGCCATTTCCGTCAACTCGGTGCGCCCGACGCGGTGTGACGGCGGCCTTCCTGCGCCCGTTCGCCACAAATGGCCGGTAAGACGACCCCCATAGCGGCCATTTGCGTCAACTCGGTGCGCCCGACGCTGCGTGACGGAGGCCGGGGAACCAGTGGATGCAGTGCGTGGCATCTAGGCCGCGCGCAGTTCCTCGAGCGTCCGCAGGGCCGCGTCGCGCAGCGCTTGGATCCCCGGACCTGCGCCGAGAATGTCCCGGCTCGAGGTGCCGAGCACTTGGCCGTACGCGCTGCCGAAGGTGCGGCGAAGGTCCGCGGCCGTGGCACCCTGCGCGCCCAGCCCGGGAGCCAGGATCGGGCCGCGGACCGCGGCGAGGTCCAGTCCGAGGTCCGCCAGGGCGGAGCCGACGGTGGCGCCGATCACGAGGCCGACGGACCCCAGCCCTCCGGCGTCGTGATCAACTGCATAGCGGCGGTTCTCCTCCGCGGCCGCCTGCACGATGCGGCGGGCCACGGAATCGGCGCCGCCGGCGTGCTGCACGGAGGCACCCTCGGGGTTGGAGGTCAGGGCAAGCACGAACACGCCGCGCCCGGTCCGCGCCGCGAGGTCCAGGGCGGGCCGGAGAGACTCAAAACCGAGGTACGGGCTCAGCGTGACCGAGTCCGCGGCCAAGGCCGAGCCGTCCCGGAGCCAGGCGTCAGCGTAGGCGGCCATGGTGGATCCGATGTCGCCGCGCTTGGCATCGGCGATGGTCAGCACCGAGGCCTCGGCGGCGGCGGCCAGGGTGCGTTCCAGCACCGCAATCCCGGCGGAGCCGTGCCGCTCGTACAGCGCCACCTGCGGCTTCACCGCGGCCGCAAGCGGACCCACGGCCTCCAGGACGGTGAGCGAAAAGCGCTCCAGCCCTTCGACGTCGTCGTTCAGCCCCCAGGCCGCCAACAGCGCCGGGTGCGGATCGATCCCCACACACAGCGGACCCCGGTCCGCCATGGCCCGGCCGAGCCGGGAGCCGAATGACTCCCGGCTCAGGGTGCGCGACGCCTCGGACTCAGGCATGCTGGCCGGCTGTGTTCTGCGCTGTGTTCTGCGAAACACGTTCCTGCGAGGCAAACAGGGCGGCGGCGTGCTCCTGCAGGCTCGTGACGGTCCATTCGTAGGTGCGCAGCGCCTCGATCGCCTGGACGGCGGCGTTGAATTCGGCCACCGTCGTGATGCACGGGATCCCGATTGACGTCGCGGCGGCGCGCAGTTCGTAGCCGTCGCTGCGGGCTTCGCCGCCGGAGGGGGTGTTGAAGACCATGTCGATCTCGCCGGCGATGATGAGGTCGGCGATGGTGCCTTCCCCTTCGGCGCTGGAACCCTCGGCGACCTTGCGGACGGGGGTGGCCTGGATGCCGTTGCGGCGCAGCACGTCCGCGGTCCCGCCGGTGGAGACAATCTCGAAGCCGAGGTCGGAGAGCCGCTTGACGCCCATGATGACCGATCGTTTGTCCCGGTTGGCCACCGAGACGAAGATTTTGCCTTCGGTGGGCAGCGCGTTGTTGGCCGCGGCCTGGCTCTTGGCGAAGGCGGTATCGAAGTGCTTGTCGATCCCCATGACCTCGCCGGTGGAGCGCATTTCCGGCCCGAGCAGCGAGTCCACCACCTTGCCCTCCGGGGTCCGGAAGCGGCTGAACGGCAGCACGGCCTCCTTAACCGAGACCGGTGCGTCCAGCGGCAGCGTGGAGCCGTCGCCGGTTTCGGGCAGCATCTTGTAAGCGGTGCGGAGTTGGTTGATGGTCACGCCGGTGCCGATCAGCGCCGCCGCCTTGGCCATCTGGACGCCGGTCGCCTTGGAGACGAACGGGACGGTGCGGGAGGCCCGCGGGTTGGCTTCGAGCACGTAGAGCACGTCCGAGGCCAGTGCGAACTGGATGTTGATCAGGCCGCGCACACCCACGCCCTCGGCGATCGCCAACGTGGCGGTCCGGACCCGGTCCAGCACATTATTTCCGAGCGTGATGGGCGGCAGCACGCAGGCCGAGTCGCCGGAGTGGATGCCGGCCTCCTCGATGTGCTCCATGATGCCGCCGAGGTACATTTCCGTGCCGTCGTAGAGGGCGTCGACGTCGATCTCGACGGCGTCCTCGAGGAAGCGGTCAATCAGCACCGGATGCTCGGTGGTGATCTCGGTGGCGTTGGCGATGTAGCGGGAGAGGTTCGGCTCGTCGTAGACGATTTCCATGCCGCGGCCGCCGAGCACGTAGGACGGGCGGACCAGCACGGGGTAGCCGATTTCGTCGGCAATCTTCTTGGCGTCCTCGAAGGACACGGCGGTGCCGTTTTTCGGCGAGATGAGGCCGGCCGCATCGAGCACCCGGGAGAACGCGCCGCGGTGCTCGGCAAGGTCGATCGCTTCCGGGGAGGTGCCGAGGATCGGCACGCCGGCGTCGGCGAGCTGCTGGGCGAGCTTGAGTGGGGTCTGGCCGCCGAGCTGGACGAAGACGCCCATCACCCCGCCGGTGCGTTCCTCGGCCGCGATGACCTCGAGGACGTCCTCGAGCGTCAGCGGCTCGAAGTACAGCCGGGTGGAGACGTCGTAGTCGGTAGAGACGGTTTCCGGGTTGCAGTTGACCATCACGGTCTCGTAGCCGGCCTTGCGCAGCGCCATCGAGGCGTGCACGCAGGAGTAGTCGAACTCGATGCCCTGGCCGATCCGGTTGGGACCGGAGCCGAGGATGATGATCGACGGTTTGGCGTGCAGCGCCACCTCGTCCTCCTCGTCGTAGGACGAGTAGTGGTACGGGGTGTAGGCGGCGAATTCGGCGGCGCAGGTGTCCACGGTCTTGTAGACCGGGCGGATGCCGAGTGCCTGCCGGACGCCGCGGACGACGTCCTCTGAGTTGTGCGTCAGGGCGCCGATCTGCTCGTCGGAGAAGCCGTGGCGCTTGGCACGCTTGAGCATCTCCGGCGTCAGGGCCGCGGCCTGTCGGATTTCGCGGGAGATTTCGTTCAGCAGCTGGAGCTGGTCCAGGTACCAGGGGTCGATCTTGCTGGCTTCGAAGAGCTGTTCGACCGTGGCGCCGCCGAGCATGGCGCGCTGGACCTGGTGCAGGCGGTCCGTGGTGGGCCGCTTTGACTTCTCGATCAGCTCCGGGACCTCCCACTCCGGGACGTGGCTGAAGTCCAGCTGGGAGCCCTTCTGCTCGAGGGACCGCAGCGCCTTCTGCAGGGCCTCGGTGAAGTTGCGGCCCATCGCCATGGCCTCGCCCACCGACTTCATGGTGGTGGTCAGGGTGGGGTCCGCCGCCGGGAATTTCTCGAAGGCGAACCGCGGGACCTTCACCACCACGTAGTCCAGCGTCGGCTCGAACGAGGCCGGGGTCTTCTGGGTGATGTCGTTCGGGATCTCGTCCAGGGTGTAGCCCAGGGAGAGCTTGGTGGCGATCTTGGCGATCGCGAAGCCGGTGGCCTTGGAGGCGAGGGCGGAGGAGCGGGAGACGCGCGGGTTCATCTCGATCACGACGACGCGGCCGGTGTCGGGCTCGACGGCGAATTGGATGTTGCAGCCGCCGGTGTCGACGCCGACTTCGCGGATGACGGCGATGGAAATGTCGCGCAGGCGCTGGTATTCGCGGTCCGTGAGGGTCAGGGCCGGGGCGACGGTGATGGAGTCGCCGGTGTGCACGCCCACGGGATCGAAGTTTTCGATGGAGCAGACGACGACGACATTGTCGTTCTTGTCGCGCATCATCTCGAGCTCGTATTCCTTCCAGCCGAGGATGCTCTCTTCGAGCAGCACTTCGGACGTGGGGCTGTATTGCAGGCCTTGGCCGACGATCCGGCGGAGGTCGTTTTCGTCGTAGGCCAGGCCGGAGCCGAGACCGCCCATGGTGAAGGACGGCCGGACCACCATCGGGTAGCCCAGGTCCTCGGCCGCGGCCAGGGCGTCGTCAATGCTGTGGATGATGTGGCTGCGGGCCGATTCGGCGCCGCAGCGCGCGACGACGCCCTTGAACTTTTCACGGTCCTCGCCGAGCTCGATCGCCGCGATGTTGGCGCCGATAAGCTCCACATTGTACTTTTCCAGCACCCCGTTTTTGTCCAGGGCGATCGCGGTGTTGAGTGCGGTCTGGCCGCCCAGCGTGGGCAGAAGCGCGTCGGGCCGTTCCTTGGCGATGATCTTCTCCACCACCTCGGGGGTGATCGGCTCCACGTAGGTGGCGTCGGCGAACTCGGGGTCCGTCATGATGGTGGCCGGGTTGGAGTTGACGAGGATGACCCGCAGGCCTTCCTCCTTGAGGACGCGCAGTGCCTGGGTGCCGGAGTAGTCGAATTCGGCCGCCTGGCCGATCACGATCGGGCCGGAACCGATGACCAGGACGCTTTTGAGGTCAGTTCTCTTGGGCATTACTTCGTGTCCTCAGTCTTGGAATCGGTGCCAGTGTCGGTCGCAGTGGCGGTTGCAGTGGCGGCCCCGGAGCCAGCCCTCTTCGTGTCCGCCATCAGATCGATGAAGCGGTCAAAGAGGTAGGCGGCGTCGTGCGGGCCGGCGGCGGCCTCGGGGTGGTACTGCACCGAGAAGGCCGGGATGTCGAGGCAGGACAGGCCCTCGACGACGTCGTCGTTGAGGCTCACGTGGCTGACCTCGACGCGGCCGAAGCGCTGTTCGGGGGCCTGCGTGGCGCCGTCGAGCGGGGCATCGACGGCGAAGCCGTGGTTCTGCGAGGTGATTTCCACCTTGCCGGTGCGGCGGTCCATGACGGGCTGGTTGATGCCGCGGTGGCCGTAGCGGAGCTTGTAGGTGCCGAAGCCCAGGGCCCGTCCCAGGATCTGGTTGCCAAAGCAGATGCCGAAGTACGGGATCTTCAGCTCGAGGACCGAGCGGAGCAGCGTGACCTGGTTGTCGGCGGTGGCGGGGTCACCGGGGCCGTTGGACATAAAGACGCCGTCCGGGCTGAGGGCGGTGATGTCCCCGATCGTGGCGGTGGCCGGCAGCACGTGCACTCGGACGCCGCGTTCGGCGAAGCGGATGGGGGTCATCCGCTTGAGCCCCAAGTCAATAGCGGTGATGCTGAACCGCGGCTCGCCGTCCCAGCCGAAGTCTTTGGGCTCCACCGTGTACGCAGCGTCCACGCTGACTTCCTCGGCAAGCCGGGCGCCTTCCATCGGCGCACTGGCCAGGACGGTGTCCACGAGTTCCTTGTCCGTGGCGCGGACCGCGCCGCCGGAGAAGATCCCGGCGCGCATGGTCTTGTGTTCACGCAGGTGGCGGGTGATGGCTCGGGTGTCGACGCCCTGGATGCCGACGATGCCCTGCTCGAGGAGCTCATCATCCAGGCTGCGTTCTGAGCGCCAGTTGGACGGGCGGCGGGCGGCGTCACGGACGATGTAGCCTGCCACCCAGATCCGCCGGGACTCGGCGTCGTCCTTGTTCACGCCGGTGTTGCCGATGTGCGGTGCCGTCTGGACCACGAGCTGGCGGGCATAGGAGGGGTCCGTGATGGTCTCCTGGTAGCCGGTCATGCCGGTGGCGAACACCGCCTCGCCGAGGGCGGTGCCGGTGGCGCCGTAGCTGGTGCCGCGGAAGATCCGGCCGTCCTCAAGGACCAGGACCGCGGGGGTTGATGCTGCTGCCCCGGCGGATTCTGCCATTGCGGTGTTTGTCACTTCTGTCACTTCTGTCACTTCGTTGGAGTCCGTCACGTCGTTACTTTCCACTATCGGCGTTGGCCTGAGGGGCTGCGGAGATCAAGTCCTGCAGCGCGGTGAGGAGGGTTGTCTTGTCGTCGGCGTGCCGGGTGCGGAACCCGGTGTCCAGCTCGCGGGTGCCGAGCATCCAGCTGAGCACCAGCAGTCCGTTCCTTTCGACGAACTTGCCGGCCATACCGCTTTCCTGGCGCACGCCGGTGAGCCGGGCGGCCGGGATGAAGACCGGGCCCGCGCCGGAGCGCTCGAAGAGCACACCTTCGGGGTGGACGCTGAGTTCGGCGTTGGTGCGGAGCCCTAAGTTGTGGACGGCGATGCGGTCCAGCCAGTCGCCGGCGGTGGTGGAGGCGACGTACTGGCCATCGGCGGCTGCCAGCGGGGCGCCGAGCCCGGCGGGTACCTCGGGCAGCGGTCCGACGTCGGACTGCCGGCGCAGGCGGTTCCGCCAGCCGATGCCCAGCAGGGCAATGACGATGACGGCGAGCGAGAGCATCAACAGCCCGGGGAGCAGCCTGTCCATCAGTTGCGGCCCGCCGGTGCTGCGTCGGGAAGATCGGCCGGATACCGGTACGGGGTGTTGAGCCGGCCGTCGAGGACGGTCGGGTGGCCCTTGAAAAACGTTGCCACCACCTTGCCGGGCAGTTCCCGGCCGGAAAACGGAGAGTTACGGCCCATAGTTGCCATCTTAGAAGGGTCCACGGTCCAGCGCGCAGCCGGGTCCACCAGTATGACGTTGGCGGGTTCGCCGGCGTCGAGCGGGCGGCCCTGATCTTCCAGCCGGCCGATGGCGGCCGGGGCGGTGGAGGTGACGCGGGCGAAGTCAGCCCAGCCCATCAGCCCGGAATCAATCATGGTGTGCTGCACCACGGAGAGCGCCGTTTCCAGCCCGGTCATGCCCATCGCGGCCTGCGCCCACTCGCATTCCTTGTGTTCGCTCGGGTGCGGGGCGTGGTCCGTGCCGACGACGTCGATGGTGCCGTCGGCCAGCGCGGCGCGCAGGGCCTGCACGTCCGCGTCGGTGCGCAACGGCGGGTTGACCTTGTACACGGGGTCGTAGCTGCGGGCCAGTTCATCCGTCAGCCAGAGATGGTGCGGGGTGACCTCGGCCGTGACGTTGACGCCGCGGGACTTGGCCCAGCGCACGATTTCCACCGAGCCTGCGGTGGAGACGTGGCAGACGTGTAGCCGGGACCCGACGTGCTGGGCGAGCAGGACGTCGCGGGCGATGATGCTTTCCTCGGCGACGGCGGGCCAGCCGGCGAGGCCAAGGACGGCGGAGACAACGCCTTCGTTCATCTGGGCACCGGCCGTGAGCCGGGGTTCCTGCGCGTGCTGGGCCACCACGCCGTCGAACGCCTTGACGTATTCGAGCGCGCGGCGCATGAGCACGGGATCGTGCACGCAGACGCCGTCGTCGGAAAAGACCCGGACCCGGGCGCGGGAATCGGCCATCGCGCCGAGTTCCGCGAGCCGCTCCCCCGCGAGGCCCACCGTGACCGCGCCAACCGGGCGGACGTCCACCCAGCCGGCGGCGCGGCCCAGGGTCAGGACCTGTTCGACGACGCCGGCGGTGTCCGCCACCGGGGTGCTGTTGGCCATCGCATGCACGGCCGTGTAGCCGCCCAGGGCCGCGGCGCGGGTGCCGGTCTCGACCGTTTCGGCATCTTCGCGGCCGGGTTCGCGCAGGTGGGTGTGGATGTCCACCATGCCGGGCAGGGCAATGAGGCCTGCGGCCTCAATCACGGTGGCGCCCTCGGCTTTGAGGTTCTGTCCGCGTCCGGCGATGATCCCCGCGCGGATCAGGAGGTCTTCGGGGGCTCCGCCGAGGATGGCGGCGCCGCGGATCAGGTAGGCGCCGGCGCCGGCGTCCTGTTGCTGTGATGCCATCAGTGGCTCTCCTTGGTGACGGTGGCGGAGTTGGTGGGGGAAGCATTGGAGGTCCCGGCCGGCCCGCGGGTATCCCCGGAAAGCAGCAGGTACAGGACGGCCATCCGGATGGAAACGCCGTTGCGGACCTGGGCGAGCACGGTGGAGCGCGGCGAATCCGCGGCCGCGGAGGATATCTCCAGGCCCCGGTTCATCGGTCCCGGGTGCATGATGATCGTGTCCTTCAGGCCAAGCCGGTCGAGGGTGCGGAGCCGGTTGTCGTCGAAGCCCCAGCGGCGTGAATATTCACGCGTGGTGGGGAAGAAGGACGCGTTCATCCGTTCCCCCTGCACCCGGAGCATCATCATCGCGTCAACGCCCCCCGCGAGGGTTTCGTCGAGGTCGTAGCTGATGGTGCAGGGCCACTTTTCGACGCCGACGGGCAGCAGCGTGGGCGGCGCCACGAGGGTGACTTCGGCGCCCAGGGTGCGCAGCAGCCAGACGTTGGACCGGGCCACCCGGGAATGCAGCACGTCCCCGGCCATCGCGACGCGCATGCCCTTTAAGTCCGCCCCGGAGGACGGCGTGCCGGCCAGCTTCGACCAGTGCCTGCGCATGGTGAACGCGTCCAGAAGGGCCTGGGTGGGGTGTTCGTGCGTGCCGTCGCCGGCGTTGATGACGGCAGCGTCGATCCAGTCGGTGGCGGCGAGCCGGTGCGGGGCGCCGGAGGCCCAGTGCCGGATGACGACGGCGTCCGCCCCCATGGCTGCCAGCGTCTGGGCCGTGTCCTTGAGGGATTCGCCCTTAGAGACTGAGGAGCCCTTCGCGGCGAAATTGATGACGTCCGCGGAGAGCCTTTTGGCGGCGGCCTCGAAGGAGATCCGGGTGCGGGTTGAGTCCTCGAAGAACAGGTTGACCACGGTGCGGCCGCGGAGGGTGGGGAGTTTCTTGACCTCGCGCTCCCCCACGGCGGCCATTTCCTCGGCGGTGTCTAGGATCCGGATGGCGTTGGACAGGCTCAGGTCTTCGGTGGCGAGCAGGTGCTTCATACGGTGGCCTCGATAACCACTTCGTTGACGGGCACACCGTCGGCGGAGTCGGTTTCCTCGAGCCGGACCCGGACTTTCTCCGACGAAGAGGTGGGGAGGTTCTTGCCGACGTGGTCCGCACGGATGGGCAGTTCCCGATGGCCGCGGTCGATCAGCACGGCGAGGCGGACGATGCGCGGCCGGCCGAGGTCGATGATCGCGTCGAGGGCGGCGCGGATGGTCCTGCCGGAGTAGAGGACGTCGTCGATCAGCACCACCACCTTGTTGTCGATGCCGGTGCGCGGCAACTGGGTGGGATACGGCGGGCGCATGGCCTGATGGGAAAGGTCATCGCGGAACATCGTCACATCGAGCTGGCCGACAATAGCGGCCGGGTCCACGGTGGGATCTGCGGCCGCAATCTTGGCGGCGAGCCTGACGGCGAGCGGGTAGCCCCGCCGCGGGATGCCCAGCAGGACCAGGTCCTGGGAGCCCTTGTTGGACTCGAGAATTTCGTGGGCGATACGAGTGAGTGCACGGTCGATATCCGCCTGGCTGAGTACTACTCGGGTGAGTACAACCTTGGCCGGAACCGGTGCTTCTGGAACAGAAGTCAACGCTCGTCTCCCCTTTCCCCGCCTCACGGGACGGAATTAAAAAAGGATTGTTTGCGCTCTCAAATTACCACAGCGGGGCCCGCGCCCGGCGCCGAAGTCCTCACCGGCGACCGCCACCAGTCCGAGGTCAAGGCCGGATTCCGGACCGGGGACCCTTGCCGACCAGGACAAAGGCCACCGCACCTGCCGCGGTTCGGAAAACTCGCGCTGTACCCGGGTCGACGCGTCCTGCCGTACCCGGGCCAACGCGAAACCGAAGGCGACGACCCCCGCCTCAGCACCACCTCCAATTGTCGGTGCTCCCTGATCTAATTGAGGTATGGAAAGCAGGGCAGCGTGGAGTGCGGAGAGCAGGGCGGCCCTGGCGGCGGTCGCGGCGTCCGCTGCTGTGCTGGCTGCTCTCATCGGCGCTGGCGCGGACCACCCTGATCCGTCCGGTGCCGGCGCGCTGCGGGACGCTGATCCGTCCGGCGCCGATTCAGTGCTAGGCGCCGACACTCTGGGGGACGGGGATCCGGTGCGGGATCTGGCCGATGATTGCCTGGACGCCCTCGCGGACGTGGCCCGGTTGGAGGCCCGGACCGCGGCGCTGAAGGTGCGGCTGGCCGCGGACTACGTCCAGGCCACCCTGTCCGTGGTAGCCCCGGGAGCGTCCCCGCAGGAACGCACCATGCAGGAAATGGCGCTGACCGCAGAGGTCGCCTGTGTCCTGACTATCAGCGAACGAAGCTCCCGGGCGCTCCTGGCCGACTGCCAGGCCCTGACGACGGCGCTGCCGCTGACCCTGGGAGCGTTGCAGGCCGGGGCGATCTCCTGGGCCCACGCCCGGATCATCTGCGAGGAAACCAGCACCCTGGACGCGTCCGGGGCGGCCGGGCTGGAAGCGCACTTCCTGGACCCCGGCGCGCCGAACCCCGCCCGCGGGGCCCCGCCCGGGGAGCTCGTGCCGTCCCGGTTCCGCGCCAAAGCCCGCACCTGGCGCGAACGCCACCACCCGGTCAGCATCGAGACCCGCCACAGCAACAGCGCTGCGGACCGGCGGGTCGAGTACCTCCCGGACCGGGACGGCATGGCCTGGCTCTCCGCGTACCTCCCGGCCGGCACCGCCGCAGGGATCTGGGACCGGGCCACCGCCGCCGCCCGCGCCCTCCAAAACCCTGACGAGGCCCGGACCCTCGCCCAGCTCCGCGCCGACATCACCGCCACCTGGCTCCTCACCAACGGCGTCACCTGCGGACCAGACGAAAGCGGAATACCGTCCCCGCGGGCGCAGGTCCTGATCACCGTCCCGGTCCTGTCCCTCCTGGGCGTCACCGGGGAACCGGCCATGTTGGACGGGTACGGGCCGATCCCGCCGTCCATGGCCCGCCGCCTGATCGCCGAGGGCGCCGAGTCCTTCCACCGGGTCCTGACCGACCCCCGGGACGGTACGCCCCTGGAAATCGGGAGGACCAGCTACCGCCTCACCAAAGCCCAGCGTCAATGGCTCCGGCTCCGCGACGGCAGATGCCTCTTCCCGGGCTGTAACAACCACTCCCTGGACAACGACGCGGACCACCTCCTGGCCTGGGCCGACGAAGGCACCACCGGCATCTCCAACCTCGGACAAACCTGCCCCCGCCACCACCGCCTCAAACACAACACCGCCTGGACCCCTGCCGGGGCCGGCAAGGACAGCCCGCCAGGATGGACCTCACCCACAAACAGGCACTACCCCAGCGAACACCAAGACTGGGAACCACCCCACTGGCCCGACCACACCCTGACCACAGACGCAGCTCCTGACCCGGACCCGGACCTGAAACTGCCCCCGGACCCTTTCCCCGACTGGCAACAATTCACGGCCGGGCACCCCTGGGCCGCCGCAGAAACGGACCGCCCGACCTGGCCAGAGCCCCCAGAGGGCACCACCCCGGAGTGGCTCCTTTTCTTGACGGCCCCGGGCAGTAGCTGACCCGAAAGTTGCGGCGTCAATGTCTCGTTGATTGGATGATCCGGCCGGCCGGCGCTGCAGCAGTAGTTTACCCGTGTCTGTTGCAGGAGTTCGAGGGTCAGCTCGCCCTCGATACCTGGGGAATCCCATAGGCTCTTGTGCATGACGAGCCACAATCCTCGGTCCGGGCGCCGGGCGCCGCTGTCGGAGCAAGCCAACCCGAGCTGGATGGGGCATATCCCGGAGGAGAACTACCGCCCGGCACCGGTGAACTCCGCGGGCCGGCTGCGTGCCGATCTGCCGCCCGCTCTGCCGCCTGCCCTGTCCCCTGCCCCTCCGGGCGCCGGAAGCAGGCGCTCCGCCGGTGCGGTCGGCCTCGTGGCAGCCGGGGTGGTGCTCGGATTCGTCAGCCTGTTCTTGGTCCTCCCCTTCCTCCTGGTCAACACCGGTGTCACGGGTTTCGTCGTAGGATTCGTCGCCTCGCTGCTGCCGCTGGGAGCTGTCCTCTTCGCTGTGCGTGTCATCGACCGCTGGGAACCCGAACCCCGGCGGCTGTTGCTCTTCGCTTTCATCTGGGGAGCCAGTGTCTCGATTTCTGTGACGATGCTGATCCAGCCGTTCTTTTCTCTCGCAGCCGGACCCGCCTCCGGGCTGGATGCGCAGACCTTTGCCGTCACGGTCCAGGCGCCGGTGGTGGAGGAATTCGCCAAGTCGCTGGGACTGCTTTTGCTGGTGCTGTTCGCGAGGAAGCACTTCGACGGGCCGGTCGACGGCGTGGTGTTCGCCTTCACAGTCGCGGGCGGCTTCGCCTTCACCGAGAACATCCTCTACTTCGGCCGCGCCATCGCCGAGTCCAGCGACCCTGGCACGGAGCTGGCCATGGTGTTCTTCCTCCGCGGGGTGATGTCGCCCTTCGCCCACGCCATCTTCACTGGCACCACCGGGCTGATCATGGGCTTCGCCGCGCGGCGCGGGAACACGGGGCTGGCAGTGGCGGCGTTCGGCGTCGGACTGGTTCCGGCGATGCTGCTGCACAGCGGCTGGAACAGCATGGGCCGGAACTTTCTGGCGCAGTACGTCCTGGTCCAGGTTCCAATCTTCCTGCTGGCCGTGCTGGTGATCGTGCTGCTGCGGGTCGCGGAGAACAGACTGACCCGGCAGCGGCTCCGCGAGTACGCGGCGGCGGGCTGGTTCACCGCGGCCGAGGTGGATCTGCTGGCCACCGGCGCCGGCCGCCGCTCGGCCCTGCGCTGGGCCAGGTCCGGCGGCCGGGGCCCGCAGATGAAGGCATTACTCCATGCCGCCACCCGGCTCGCCTTCACCCGGCAGCGGATCCTCAGCGGCCCGGACGTGCGCGCCCACCAAATCGACGAACAGCACCAGCTGGCCGACGTCGCCGTCCTCCGGGCCGCCGTCATCCGCTAAGTACGCCGACCGGCCGGACACAGGACCCGGACATAGCAAGAGCCCCGTTCAGGATCACCCGAACGGGGCTCTTGGACACTGGAAGGGGCTTCAGGCCAGCAGCGACGGCTTCAACTGCTGCAGCCGGCCCAGCAGGCCGTTGATGAACGACGGCGACTCGTCCGTGGAAAGTGTCTTGGCCAGCGCCACGGCCTCGCTGACAGCAACGCCGTCGGGGACGTCATCGTTGTAGAGCAATTCCCAGGTGCCGATCCGCAGGATGGTGCGGTCCACCGCGGGCATCCGCTCCAAAGTCCAGCCCTGCGAATAGGTTTCCAGGAACTCGTCGATCGCAATCCGGTGGGAGACGACGCCTTCAACGATTTCAAGCGTGTACGGGTTGACGATTTGGTCCGTCTGCTCGCGGCGGGCCTTCAATACATCGAACGCCGAGACGTCGCGCTGCTCCGCCTCGAAGAGAACATCCAGGGCCCGGTTGCGGGCCTTACCGCGTGCACTCACTAGTCGTTGACCCGGCCGAGGTAGCTGCCGTCGCGGGTGTCCACCTTGACTTTGGTGTTGTTCTCGACGAACAGTGGCACCTGGATCTCGTAGCCGGTTTCGAGTGTGGCGGGCTTGGTGCCGGCCGAGGAGCGGTCGCCCTGCAGGCCCGGCTCAGTGTATGTAATTTCCAGTACGACGCTCGGGGGCAGCTCGATGTAGAGCGGGTTGCCTTCGTGAATGGCGATGTTAACCATCTGGTTCTCGAGCATGAAGTTGGTGGCGTCGCCCACTGTCGCGCCGGAGACGGTCAGCTGGTCGAAGTCGGACGTGTCCATGAATACGAAGTCGACGCCGTCCTGGTACAGGTACTGGTAGTCGCGGCGGTCAACCGTGGCGGTCTCGATCTTGAGTCCGGCGTTGAAGGTCTTGTCGACGACCTTGCCGGACATCACGTTGCGCATCTTGGTGCGCACGAAGGCGCCGCCCTTGCCGGGCTTCACATGCTGGAACTCAATGATGTTCCAGAGCTGGCCCTCAAGCTTGAGGACGGTTCCGTTCTTGATGTCGTTAGTGGTTGCCACTGTATCCTCTGGTTTCTTCTCTGACGGGTTCGAGCTGCGAGCCGGTTTGCCAGGCAAGCATGCCTGGCGGCCTGCCAGCGCGTATTTATCAAAAATCCAAGAGCCATTCTACCGGTCTTGCCGGACAGCCGCCGGACGGGCCGCCGGCCGGGCCGGGAAGCATCCTCAGGAGGCAAGATCCAAGACCTCGCGGGCGCGCTGCAGCTCCACCGTGGCGGCGTAGATCATGGCAGCGTCGGCGGAACCGGCCACACGCAGGTCCAGCGCTTTGGCAAAGGAGTCGACGGCGGCGGCGATGTTGCCGCCGGCGAAGTGGGAGCGGCCCAGGTGCTCGAGGATGGCGGCTTCATCGGCGGTGCCCCGGGTTTCGGCCAGCAACTGCCGGAACAGGTCCACGGCCCGGTCCGCCCGGTGGGAAACGCGCAGCACGTCGGCTTCGAAAATTCGCAACCGCAGCGAATCCGGGTCCTTGTAGCGGGCTTCGGCGAGGAGTTCCGCGGCTTCCGCGGCATGCCCTTCGACGAGCCGCACGAAGATCAGGCCTCCCGGATCCGTCGAGGCCGCGAGGGCATCGGCGACGGTGTCCTGGTTGACGATCTGGGGCACCAGGTTCTCCGGATTGATGCGGATCCCGGGGAATCCGCCGTCCGGCCAGTCGCTGGTGCCTACGAGGTTCGGCATCAGGAGGCGATCTCCTGGTAGGCGGCGAACAGCAGGGAGGTGTCCGGGACGTCGAGGATGCCGGGGCGTCCGATGCCGTCGAGCACAACAAAGCGCAGCAGGTCGCCGCGGGATTTCTTGTCTCTCCGCATGCCGTCCAGCAGGGCCTGCCAGCGGTCCCGCCGGTAGGTGAGGGGCAGCCCGAGGCTTTCGAGGATGGTGCGGTGCCGGTCCGCGTCGGCGTCGCTGAGGCGGCCGACGCTGCGGGCAAGTTCGGCGGCGAACATCATGCCGACGGACACAGCGGCGCCGTGGCGCCAGGAGTAGCGCTCGGCGAGTTCGATCGCGTGGCCCAAGGTGTGGCCGTAGTTGAGGATCTCGCGCTGGCCGGTTTCCTTGAGGTCCGCGGACACTACCCGCGCCTTGACCGTGATGGCCCGTTCGATCAATTCCCGCAGGGTGCCCGAGCGGGGGTCGGCGACGGCGGCCGGGTCCTTTTCGATCAGTTCGAGGATGGCCGGATCGGCGATGAAGCCGCATTTGATGACCTCGGCCATGCCGGAGATGATCTCGTTCTTCGGCAGCGTGTCGAGGGTGTCGAGGTCCGCGAGGACACCCGCCGGCGGGTGGAAGGCTCCGACGAGGTTTTTGCCTTCCGCGGTGTTGATGCCGGTCTTGCCGCCGACGGCCGCGTCAACCATGCCGAGCAGGCTGGTTGGCATGTGGATGACCTTGACGCCGCGCAGCCAGGTGGCCGCCACGAAACCGCCGAGGTCGGTCACGGCCCCGCCGCCGACGGCGACGACGGCATCGGAGCGGGTGAAGTCGTTCTGGCCCAGTACCTGCCAGCAGAAAGACGCCACCTCTATGTGCTTGCCTTCCTCGGCGTCGGGGATTTCGGCGGTCAGCGCCGTGAAGCCGGCCGAGGCGAGCTCCTCCCGAACAGTGTCGCCGGTCAGCCGGAGCGCCCGCGGGTGGATCACCAGGACCCGCTTGACGCGCTCCCCCAGCAGGCCCGGGAGGCTGGACAGCAGGCCGCGGCCCACCACGACGTCGTACTTCTCGCCGGGTGTCTGCCCGGTGACGGGGATGACGGTTGATTCGGTAGTCACGTATTAGCTTCCTTAGTCGCCGCTGTTGTGGTCGCCGCTGTTATGGGGGCCGCCTGGCATCTTCCGGGCGGCCAGCTCCCGCAGCGCATCTTCCAGCCGGCGGGCGATGTCCGGGACGGTTCCGACCCGGACATCGACTACCAGGTCGGCGAGCCGTTCGTAGACCGGCCGCCGGGTGGCGAACAGTATCTTCCAGCGTGCCATGGCATCCCCGGCCAGGAGCGGCCGGGCTGAATTCCTGGCGATGCGTTCCGCCACGGTGCTCGCGTCGCATTCGAGATACACCACTGTGCACAGCGCCAGCAGCTGCTGCGTGCCGGAGTCCAGCACGGCGCCGCCGCCAAGGGAGATGACCGTGTTGGTGCCCTGGCCGTGCTCGATCGCCCGTGCCACTGCCCGCGCCTCCAGCTCACGGAAAGCGATTTCGCCGCGGCCGGTGAAAATCTCGGCTATGGTCCCGTGGGCGGCAACAATCACGGCGTCGGTGTCCACGAAGGCCGCCCCCAGCCGCAGCGCGAGCTGCTGTCCGATGGCTGATTTGCCGGCCGCCATCGGCCCGATCAGGGCAGTGGGCCTGTGCACTGTGTTCACTGCCGGCACTACAGCCCGATCGAGTCCAGGGACGCCGGAATGTTGTCCAGATAACCCTTGAGGTTTCGGGCGGTTTCCTGCACCGAATCGCCGCCGAATTTTTCCGTGACCGCTTCGGCGAGGACCAGTGCCACCATGGCCTCGGCGACGACGCCGGCGGCCGGCACCGCGCAGACGTCGGAGCGCTGGTGGTGGGCCCTGGCGGCTTCCCCGGTGCTGACGTCGACGGTCTTGAGCGCCCGCGGGACCGTGGCGATCGGCTTCATGGCTGCACGGACGCGCAGTACGTCGCCGATACTCATGCCGCCTTCTATACCGCCGGCACGGTTGGACGTGCGGATGATCTTTCCGTTTTCGTCCTTGACGATCTCATCGTGGGCGGCGGAGCCGCGCCGGGAGGCGGTGCGGAACCCGTCGCCCACCTCGACGCCCTTGATCGCCTGGATACCCATCAGGGCGCCTGCCAGGCGCGAATCGAGGCGGCGGTCCCAGTGCACGTAGCTGCCGAGTCCCGGCGGCAGTCCGTAGGCGAGGACTTCCACTACACCGCCGAGGGTCTCACCCTCTTTGTGCGCGGTGTCCACCTCGGCCACCATCGCATCAGAGGTTTCGCGGTCGAAGCAGCGCAGGGGGTCGGCGTCGAGGGCCAGGACATTGTCCGGGACCGGCAGCGGCCGGCCTTCCGGGACGGCGGTGCTGGCAATCGACACGGTGTGCGAGACAAGTTCGATGCCGAGCTGCCCGAGGAACGCGGCGGCCACGGCGCCCAGCGCCACGCGGGTGGCGGTCTCACGGGCGCTGGCGCGCTCCAGCACAGGCCGGGCCTCGTCGAAGCCGTACTTCTGCATGCCGGTGAAGTCGGCATGGCCGGGGCGCGGCCGGGTCAGCGGGGCGTTGCGTGCCAGGTCGGCGAGGATCTCCGGGGCCACGGGGTCGGCAGACATAATCTGCTCCCATTTGGGCCATTCGGTGTTGCCGATCTGGATGGCGACGGGGCCGCCCTGGGTCACGCCATGACGGACGCCGCCGAGGATAGTGACCGCGTCCTGCTCAAATTTCATCCGCGCGCCGCGGCCGTAGCCCAGCCGGCGGCGGGCCAGCGCATCGACGATCCGGGCACTGGTGAGTTCAACACCGGCGGGCACGCCTTCAATAATTCCGACCAGTGCCGGACCATGGGATTCTCCGGCAGTCAACCAACGCAACATAAAATCCATCCTGCCATGTAAGGCGCTCAGAACACCCGCCGGGGTGCCCCCACTGCGTCACACATCACATCTATGACCCCGGCCGGCACGGCGTCGCCGAGCCGGGTGAAGTGACGGACTTGTTCCACAGCCTGGTAGATCAGCATCTCGAGGCCGGGAACGACGGTTCCGCCCGCATCCTGCCACACGGAGGCAATCCGGCTGGGCCAGGGATCGTAGGCAACGTCCAGCAGGACTCCGGGGTGCGTCCGCGCGGCGGCCGGCATATCCTCCCCCGTCACATGCTGCGTGAGGTCCCGCTCAAATTCCTGCGCCAGGTCCGCCGCCAGGGCGTCCGCGGCGCGGGGCGGCAGGGTGGAGATAACGACGTCGGCCGCGGCCACGGCGGCCGCCGCACCGGCGATCGGAAGCACTGTTATGGGAAGTCCGACGGCGGCGGCGGCGGCGCGCGCCTCTGCCGCTCGGCCGATATCCCGCACGTAGACCTCCGCCGACAGGGCTCCGAGTTCCGTGAGGGCCGCGATGGCGGCGGCAGCGGTCCCGCCGCCGCCGAGGATGACGGCGACGGGAGCGGACGCCGCCCGCGCGTGCCGCAGCGCGTTGACGATGCCGGCGACGTCGGTGTTGTACCCGACGAGTCGGGTGGTGCCGCTGTTGGCACCGGAAGGGCCTCGTCCGGAATCATCGGGCTCAAAGGCGACGGTGTTAATGACGCCGAGAGCGCGGCCCACGCCGCGGACCTCGTCCACCTCCGCCACCATCGCGGTTTTCAGCGGCATGGTGACGGACAGCCCCCGCCAGCTGTCGCCCTGGCCCACCGCTTCCCGGATCCGGACCATCAGGGACGGCAGGTCCGCCTCGGTCACATCGATCGCCGAGTAGTCCATCGCCACCCCGAGGTAGGCGTAGGCAGACCGGTGCAGGGCCGGGGACTTCGAATGGCCGATCGGATGCCCAAGGACGGCGGCCCGCAGCGTCACACGCAGCGTCCGGGATTGGCCTCGCACCAGGAGTTGTACTTGTCAACGTGCGTGTTGTGCTCCGCGAGGGTCTTGGAGAACTTCGTCTCCTTGGTGTCCAGGTTGATGGTCACCCAGTACAGGAAATCGTTGGTCTTGGGCTTGGCGGCGGAATCAATAGCCGTCTTGCCGGGCGATCCGATGGGTCCCGCCGGCAGGCCGGTGTTGGCATAGGTGTTGTAGGGGTTGGACTTGTCGGCCTTCTGCGCTTCATCGATGTTGAAGCTCCGGATACCCAGGCCATAGGTCACCGTGGCATCGGACTGGATCAGTCCGTTGGTCTCGGTGTTGTTGGCCTTGAGCCGGTTGTAGATAGCGCCGGCCACATCGCCGTATTCAGCCTGGCCGCCTTCGGCCTGGACGATGCTGGCGATCGTGACGACGTCGTACTGCCTGGCCGGATCAGTGACGCCCTGGGACTTGAGCTCGTCCAATGTGGTGGTGACCAGCTTCTGGAGGATGTCCTTGGCCGGGGTGCCGAGCGGGAACCGGTATTCACCCGGGGCGAGGAAGCCCTCGAGGTTCTTCGACTTGGCCGGTACGCCGAACTGCGCGGGGGAATCGGCGAGGGTCTTGAGTTCCGACGCCGGAAGTCCGGTACCCTCGGCGATGGCCTGCAGGGATTCGCCGACCCTGAGTCCGGCGCTGAGGGCGAAGTACATAACCTTGCCCTTATCCTTGTTCAGCAGCACGTCCACCGCGTCCGAATTATTCATCTCGTTGCGCATGATGAAGTCGCCGGGGCTCAGGGCTCCGCCGGAGGCGGCAAAGTCCCTGAGGAAGGTGTCCGCGTTCGCGATGACCTTCTTCTCCTGGAGCTGGCTGGCCACGGACCTGGGACCGGCACCAGCCGGGACGGAAATTGTCACCTCGCCGGTGCCGGGGCCAGGATAGTCGGCCGGTGTGTCACCGCCGAGCAGTGGCTTCAGGAACTGCGCACCGACGACGATCGCGACGACGAAAACAGCCAGGGTCAGGAAGAGCGCCAGGAAACGGCGGCGACGACGGACCTTCTTGGACGGGCGTTTGGGCGTGCGGACAGAGGAGGCTCCGGCCATCAGGTCGTGCCCGGCTTCCTCGTGGGGTTCGTCCGGGTGCTGCCCATCGGCGTCGTCCGGGTGGAGAGCATCCTCGTGGTGGAGTTCGTAGCCGTGCTGCAACTCGGCGTCGGCCGGGTGGAGCAAGGATTCTTCACGCGAGCCGCCGGCAACATCGTGGACAGGCTCATCGTGGACGGGCTCGGGGTGCACAGGCTCATCGTGGACGGGCTCGGGGTGCACGGGCTCATCGTGGACGGGCTTGGGGTGCACGGGCTCATCGTGGACTGGCTCGTCGTGGACTGTGGGTTCCGCTGCGGGACGCTCCGGGGCAGCGGCCGGCACGGCGGGGGGCGGCGCCGGGGCGTCCTCGCCGGTCTCGAAAGCCTGCGGCGGGATGGCGTCCTGGTCCTGCGGCGAGAAAAACTTCTCGCGGGCCCTGGTCTCTTTGCGCGTCAGCGGTAGACCGGTGCCGAAAGCTTCACCAGAGGAGTCGTCATTGTTGGCCGGGCTCACTGTAGCCTTCCATTTTGTGCAGTTCGCGGTGTGCAGATTGCATGTTGACTTCCGGAGCGGCCTGAGCGCCGTCTCCGGTTGGCCCCGGCGCGGACTCCGCGTACACGCGGCTTCCGACCTCCGTCCCCCTGGCCTTTTGCATATCGATCGCATGTTGCAGGATACCTGCGGCCGCAACCTGATCAACTACTTTACGGTGATTCCGGCTGCTCATGCCAGCCTCGTGCAGGTTGCGGTGCGCCGTGACCGTGCTCAGCCGCTCGTCCACGAGCCGTACCGGCATCCCGGAACCGCCCTCCCTCAGTCTACCGGCCAGTAGCTTTGCGTACTCCGTGGCCATCCGGGCGGACGCATGCTCCTCGCCCTTCATCGTCCGCGGAAGGCCCACGAAGATCTCCACCGCATTGAGCTCAACGGCCAGGGCCGCGAGGATCCGCACATCGGTATTCTTCTTTGTGTTCCGATCCAGGGTCCGCAGGGGGGTCGCCAAGATACCGTCGCGGTCGCAGACCGCGACGCCTACCCGGACCGTGCCGACGTCGACCCCAAGCTTGACACCCTGGGGGTAGTCGCCGGGCACTGCAGCTTCAGTCATGTCTAGCGCTTGGCAATGGAATCGACGACGGCGGTGAGTGCCGCGCCCACCTTTGAAGTGTCGGTGCCGCCGCCCTGCGCGACGTCGTCTTTGCCGCCGCCGCCGCCGCCGAGGATTCCGGCTGCCAGGCGCACGAGTGCGCCTGCTTTGACGCCGGCCGCGCGGGCAGCGTCGTTGACGGCGATCAGAATAACCGGGCGGTCGTTGCTGACGCCGGTCACCGCGACGGCGGCGGGCTCGGAGCCGAGCCGGGTCCGCAGGTCCAGGGCCAGGCCGCGCAGCTCATCCGCGCCGTTGACCTGGCCGGCGTCGTGAGCGATGACCTTGACGCCGGCGGCGTCCTGGGCAGTTCCGGCGAGCCGGCCGGCGGCGGCCGTGAGCTGCTCCTTGCGGAGCCGGTCGAGCTCCTTCTCGGCCGTCTTGAGCTTGCTGAGGGTGCTGGCGATCCGCTCCGCGAGGAGCCCGGACGGGACCTTGAGCAGCTCGGTGAGCTCAGTGACGAGGGCCCGTTCGGCGGCAAGGTGCCGGAAGGCCTCCATGCCCACGAAGGCCTCGACGCGGCGGTTTCCTGAACCCACGGACTGGTCTCCCAGCAGGGACAGGCTGCCGATCAGCGCGGTATTCCCGACGTGGGTGCCGCCGCAGAGTTCACGGGACCAGGCGCCGTCGATCTCCACGACGCGGACCTCGTTGCCGTAGTTCTCGCCGAAGAGCGCCATGGCGCCGAGGGCCTTGGCCTCCGCGAGCCCCATGACTTTGGTTTGCACCGGATAGTTGTTCCGGATGGCGATGTTGGAGACTTCCTCGATCTCGGACCGGGTGGCGGCGCTGAGGCCTTCGCCCCAGGCGAAGTCGAAGCGCAGGTAGCCGGCCTTGTTGAAGGAGCCGCGCTGCAGCGCCTCCGGGCCGAGGATCTGGTGCAGGGCCGCGTGCACGATGTGGGTGCCGGTGTGCGCCTGCTCGGCGGCGTGGCGGCGTTCCCGGTCCACTGCTGCCTGAACTTGCGAGTCGGCACCGATTTCGCCTTCGCGGACGATTGCCTTGTGCACGCTCAGGCCCTTGATGGGGCGCTGGACGTCCAGGACCTCGACGACGAAGCCGTCGCCGGTAATCAGCCCGGTGTCGGCCGCCTGGCCGCCGGCTTCGGCGTAGAACGGCGTCTCGGCCAGGACGAGTTCGATTTCCTCGCCCGTGGAGGCCTGGGCAACCTTCCTTCCGCCGGCCAGGATGCCGCGGACCCTGGACTCGCCGCTGAGTTCGGTGTAGCCGGTGAAGACGGTCTCGCCGGCGGTGAGCAGCTCCTGGAAGGCGCTGAGGTCGGCGTGGGCGCCTTTCTTGCCCTTGGCATCGGACTGGGCGCGCTGGCGCTGTTCCAGCATGAGCTTGCGGAACTCGGGTTCGTCCACCTTCAGCCCGGCCTCATCCGCCATTTCGAGCGTAAGGTCGATCGGGAAGCCGTACGTGTCGTGCAGGGCGAAGGCGTCGGCGCCGGAGAGCGGGTGCCCGGCGGCCTGGGATTCCTTGACGGCGTCCTCGAGGCGGGCCGTGCCCGAGGCGATGGTGCGCAGGAACGCCTTCTCTTCGGCGTAGGCAATCCGGCTGATCCGGTCGAAGTCCGTCTCGACGATCGGGTAGACGCCTTTCATGGCGTCGCGTGATGCCGGCAGCAGCTCCGGCAGGCAGGCCTTTTCGACGCCGAGCAGGCGCATGGAGCGCACGGCGCGGCGGATAAGCCGGCGCAGCACGTAGCCGCGGCCTTCGTTGGACGGGGTGACGCCGTCGGCGATCAGCATGAGCGAGGAGCGGATGTGGTCGGCGACGACGCGCATCCGGACGTCGTCGGTGTGATGCGGGTCCGCGGCGGACTCGGCGGAGGTGTATTCCCGGCCGGACAGTGCTGCGGCCCGGTCGATCACGGGGCGGACCTGGTCCGTCTCGTACATGTTCTCGACGCCCTGCAGGATCATGGCCAGGCGTTCCATGCCGAGGCCGGTATCGATGTTCTTCTTCGGCAGTTCGCCGGTGATGTCAAAGTCCACCTTTGAGCGGACGTTGTCGATCTGGTACTGCATGAACACAAGGTTCCAGATTTCGACGTAGCGGTTCTCGTCCGCGATCGGGCCGCCCTCGACGCCGTAGGACGGTCCGCGGTCGTAGTAGATCTCGGAGCAGGGTCCGGCCGGACCCGGCTGGCCGGTGGACCAGTAGTTGTCCGCCTTGCCCATCCGCTGGATCCGCCCGGCCGGCATGCCGGTGTTCTTCAGCCAGAGCTGCTCGGCCTCGTCGTCCTCCTCGTAGACGGTGACCCACAACTGTTCGGGCGGAAGGCCGTATCCGCCGTCGTCAACGCTGCTGGTGAGCAGTTCCCAGGCGAACCTGATGGCGTCTTCCTTGAAGTAGTCGCCGAAGGAGAAATTCCCACACATCTGGAAGAAGGTGCCGTGCCTCGCCGTCTTTCCGACTTCCTCGATGTCGCCGGTCCGGATGCACTTCTGCACGCTGGTGGCCCGCTTGAAGGGGGCTTCCTCACGCGCGGTCAGGTAAGGGATGAACGGGACCATACCGGCCACCGTGAACAGCAGGGAAGGGTCGCTGGAGACCAGGGAGGCGGAGGGGACCGCCGTGTGGCCCTTGCTGACAAAAAAGTCGATCCAGCGCTTGGTGATCTCCTGCGACTTCATGAGCTGATTACGTACCCTTCACTATTCATTGCGGTCGTGGTCCACGCGCGTAGTCCGCGGAACAGTCTGATCCCGGCCGTCGGCCGTGCCGGCTGCCCGTTCTCCGGGTGCCGACCGTATTAATTCTCCCCCGGCTAGCGCCGGACTGCATCCCGGGCGCCGACGGCAATATCTGCGCCAGCGTCAATACCCAAGGCACTGCGAAGTTCGGTTTCGCGCTCCTGCATGCCTTCGCGAACGGCGTCGGCGAAGTCGTAAAAGCCGTCGGCCAGCCGTCCCACGGCCCGGTTCAGCCCCTCCGGGCCCAGGTTGGACCGGGTCTCGGTGATCTTGCGGAAAGCGATGACGCCGATGGCGACGCCGATGCCCATCCAGATGATTCTGTTCATAGTCAGGTTCTCCAGCTGGGCTTAGCGGCTGCGGCGGCCGGTGGCGGGCTTTTTGCGGGCGGTGAAGGCGGAGCGCACGCCGTAGCTGAAGGCGGCCACCTTGATCAGCGGCGAGCCAACGGTGGCGGCCACGAGCGAGGACAGCGCCGAGATGTTGGCTGAGGCGTCCGAGACGTTGTTCGCGATCCCGTCCACCTTCTTCAGCTGCTGATTGGTGGTGGAGACGGTGGCGGTGACTTCGTCCATCAGCGGGGTGGCGCCGTCACTGATCGAACGGATGGATGTCCGTACTTCGTCAAACACTCCCCCGAGCTTCAGAATCGGCACGGCGAGCAGCAGGACCAGCAGTGCAAACACCCCGGCCGCGAGCAGGCCGGCAATATCGCCACCAGACATAGTCTTCATCTCCTTGTTACGTCGTCTTGCTGCGGCTTCCACCGGCTGATCCAGCCGGCAACCGCAGAACTCCCCCAAATACCTTACATACAAAGAAGCCCGCGGCGCGTGCCACGGGCTTCTTTGTCAGGTGTTGCGTTGGATCTAGCGTGCGTAGAATTCCACAACAAGCTGCTCTTCGCAGGTCACGGGGACCTCGGAGCGCTTGGGGCGGCGCACCAGGCGGGCCTGCAGGGCGTCAAGCTTGACGTCCAGGTACGCCGGAACCATCGGCAGGACGTCGCGGTGGGCGCCGGCTGCTGCAACCTGGAACGGGGGCATGGGCTCGCTGCGGCTGTGGACGTGGACCAGCTGGCCCGCGGCGACGCGGAACGACGGGCGGTCAACGCGGATGCCGTCAACCAGGATGTGGCGGTGCACAACCAGCTGGCGGGCCTGGGCGATGGTGCGGGCGAAGCCTGCACGCAGCACGAGGGCGTCAAGACGCATTTCGAGCAGTTCGATCAGGTTCTCACCGGTCAGGCCCTTGGTGCGGCGTGCTTCTTCGAAGGCACGCGTCATCTGGGCTTCGCGGATGCCGTACTGGGCGCGCAGACGCTGCTTTTCGCGCAGACGTACGGCATAGTCGGAGTCCTGCTTCTTGCGGGCACGGCCATGCTCACCGGGGCCGTACGGGCGGCGCTCCATGTACTTGGCGGCCTTGGGGGTCAGAGCGATGCCGAGTGCACGCGAAAGGCGTGCGGTACGGCGAGCACGAGTGTTGTTAGCCACTTGTGTCCTTCCAATATCTGCGGTGTGTCAGTGTTACTGGCCTCCATCATGGAGAGCATCGGCCAACCGCTGCCTTTTGCTACTGGGCACCGGGCGCCAGCCCACCGGAATAAACTCAGAACAGCGTGAACTGCTGAGAACCGGTGGATTGTGCGTCCGTGCCTTGCCAGACAACGAACAAGCCTACCAGAAGCTCACTTGCCCCGGATGATCCTGCGCAGCCGCTCCAGCCGCGTGGAGATGTCCCGCTCGGCTCCGTTGGCTGTCGGCTCGTAATAGTTGCGGCCTACCAGGTCATCCGGCGGGTACTGCTGCGTGGCCACCGAGTGCGGGGCGTCGTGGGCGTATTTGTAGCCCTGACCGTGGCCGAGCTGCTTGGACCCCGGGTAGTGGGCGTCGCGCAGGTGCGCGGGGATACCGTTGCCGCGCCCGGCCCGGACGTCGGCGATCGCCTGGTTGATGCCCAGGTATGCCGCGTTGGACTTCGGCGCGGTGGCGAGATGGACTACGGCCTCGGCCAGGATGATGCGGCCTTCCGGCATGCCGATCAGCTGCACGGCCTGCGCAGCGGCGACGGCTGTCTGCAGCGCCGTGGGATCGGCCATCCCCACGTCCTCGGCCGCGGAGATGACGATGCGCCGGGCCACAAACTTCGGGTCCTCCCCCGCCTCGAGCATCCGGGCCAGGTAGTGCAGGGCAGCGTCGACGTCGGACCCGCGGATGGACTTGATAAAAGCACTGGCGACGTCGTAGTGCTGGTCACCGGCCCGGTCGTAGCGGACCGAGGCGACGTCGAGTGCCCGCTCGGTGTGCTTCAGTTCGATCCTCACCGGTGCTGGCTCTGACATGCCGGCCCCGGCCGCACCGGCGATGCCGTCGGCGTCGTCGGAGTCGCCCGCATCGCCCGCATCACCGAACGCGACGCCGGCGGCCGCCTCGAGCGCGGTCAGCGCCCTGCGGGCGTCCCCGCCGGAGAGCCGGACCAGGTGCGCCAGGGCCTCGGCGTCGAGTTCCACCTGGCCGCCGAGCCCGCGGACGTCCGACGCGGCCCGCAGGAGCAGGCCCTCGACGTCGCCGTCGGTGAGGGGTTTGAGGGTCAGCAGCAGGGACCGTGAGAGCAGCGGGGAGACCACGGAGAAGGACGGGTTTTCGGTGGTCGCCGCCACCAGCACCACCCAGCGGTTCTCCACACCGGGCAGCAGGGCGTCCTGCTGGGCCTTGTTGAAGCGGTGGATCTCATCGAGGAACAGCACGGTGGTGGTCTTGAAGAGATCCCTGGCCGTCAGGGCTTCCTCCATAACGCGGCGGACGTCCTTGACGCCGGCGGTGATGGCGGAAAGCTCCACGAACTTCCGGCCCGGGCCCTTGGCGATGACGTGCGCGAGCGTGGTCTTGCCGGTGCCGGGCGGTCCCCAGAGGATCAGCGAGCTGGGGCCCGCGGGGCCCGTGGCGTCCGTCCCGGCGGCGAGCTGCCGCAGCGGCGACCCATGACCCAGCAGGTGCTGCTGGCCCACCACATCATCGAGTGTGCGCGGCCGCATCCGGACGGCAAGCGGGCTGCGCGGCGACGCCCGATGGCCGGCGGGCCGGCCCGCGGCTGAGGCGCCGGCGCCTGCGCCGCTGGCGTCGTCGTCGTCGTTTCCGCCGGCGATATCCTGCCCTGCGCCAAAGAGATCATCCACATAGATAGGCTACTTCTAGTTCCTTCCCGCCCGGACACCCTTTGACCCCGACACCTTCACTCTCACCCTCACCCTCACAACGGAGACCCACACCCATGGCAAGCCCCGAGACCCGTGTGGCGTTCGTCTCCGGCACCCGGCTGCCCGGCTGGCTGGAGCGCTTCGCCGCGAGCCACGGCGAGCTGGGCGAAGAAGAGCTCGACGGCGGCCTGCAGCTGCTCGCCGCCGACGGGGCCGTGGCCCTGCTCCAGGCGCCGTGGCCCGTGGACGGCCGTCCCGGCCGCGGCGGCGACGCCATAGCCCGGCTGGCGTCCCTCGCGTCCCAGCAGCGGAGCATCGGCGCCGTCCTGGTCCGCCGCGGCGGGTACTCGGTGGCCGTGGTCAGCGGCGGCGCGGTGCTCGCCTCCAAGACCGGAACGCGCCATGTCCAGTCCCGGACGGCGGCCGGCGGCTGGTCGCAGCAGCGCTTCGCCCGGCGTCGCGCCAACCAGGCCGACGCCCTCGTCGAGGCCGTGGCGGAGCATGCCGCCCGGATTTTCGCGGACCACCGGATCGAGTACGTCGCACCGGGCGGTGACCGGACCCTTGCCGGGGAGGTCCTCGCCGAGCCAGTGCTGAAGCAGTACGCCGCACGGCCGAGGCTGGCGTTCCTGGACGTCCCGGATCCGCGCGCGGCGGTCCTGAAGAAGGCCGCCGCGGATTTGTGCGCGGTGCGGATCGTGGTGACCGACCCGCCGGCGTAAGTACGCCGGACGCCCGGCAGCGCCGGGCCCGGGGACATGCCCGAACGAGCTATCGAATATTGCCGCTAGATGTGTCGCAGGTACCTCTCGGGCGAGTCCAGGAACGACCGCCAGTGCGTGACCAGATCCAGATCTGCCCACAGCCGGGACCGCAGGCCCCAGGGGCCAACTTCCAGAATTTGCGCGCCGGGCAGGGCTGCGAGGACGGGTGAGTGCGTTGACATAACCACCTGTGAAAGTAGCCCCGCCGGGTGGCACCAGCGTTGCGGACAAGCTGCAAGTGCTCGGCGAGTACGGATTCCGTGGATCTGGTGGTGTGCTGCGCGCCGGTCGACCCGCCTTCGGGAGACACCGTAGGCCAAGGCGATGGCCTCTACGAGCGTCGATTTTCCTGATCCTTTTTCGCCGACCAGGACAGTGGCCGGCGTCAGATCGAGCCCGCGGTCAAGGACTTGGGCGACGGGCGGCAGGACTGCCGGCCACCGTCGGCGGTCCAGCGTATGTGCGGGATCCTCAGCCAGCCGTCTGATCGGGTAGTTGGGGACGGGCATGCGCCCATTCTTGCACGCACGGCATCCGGCCTGTGGCCCCCCGGCCCTGCCACGGCTCGGGTTCCGGAACGACAGCCGCTGCCTGGTTGCACCGCCCGATGTCGTCCCGGGTTTCGGAGAGAAATCTTCCGTTCCGGTCCGGTAGTCCTGCGGCTCCGAATCATTTCCTGAGACCAAGAGCAGGAGAGCAGGCGGCCATGAGTGTTCAGCAGAATAGCGCCCCCACGGCAGCGGTAACGTTGCGGCGGCACGTCCTTCGCACGGAGCTGGGTCCCTGCACGGTGCGGGTGCAGCGGGGCGCCGGAGGCCGGAACCCGGCGTCGGGCACACCGGATGTCTATCTTCACGGCGCCGCGGGATCCTGGACATCGTTCGGCCCGTTGCTTTCCGGGACGCCGGCCCATGCCCGGGTGCTGATTGATCTGCCGGGCTGGGGTGAATCCACGGAGGGCGCCCGGCCGGAACACTTCAGTATCGAGGAGATGGCACGCGCAGTCATTGGGGTACTGAACTCGCTTGGCTACCGCCGCTGGAACCTGGTGGGCCACTCCATGGGCGGTTTCCTGGCACTGCACATTGCCGCGGCGTGGCCGGAGCAGACCGTCAGCGTCGCCGCCATATCGGCCACCACATTCGGAATGTCCGAGGTTGCGCGGAGGCCGCTGCGCAACCTGTCCAGGCTCCCGGCGTTTGCCGGCATGCTGCTGCTTATGCGGTCCATGGCGGCCCTCGGCCCGGCGGGGTCCGCACTGGTCCGTTCAGTCGGCGCAACACCGGTGATGGGAGCGCTGATGTCCCCATTCTTCGCAGACCCCGCAGTCATTCCCGCGGGCGTGATCCGCGGGCTCGGCGATGACGCCCGGCCGGCCAGCTTCTGCGCTGCTGCCCGGGCCGCGGCGCACTACGATTTTCGCCAGTGGCGCGGCATCCGCTGTCCGGTGCTGGCGACCCGCGGGGACAGGGATGTGTTCACGCCTCCGTCTGACCTGGTCCGGTTGGCAGAGATCGTGCCGCACGCCCGGCTGGTATCCATCCCGCATTGCGGCCACTTCGCCAACATCGAGCGGCCCGCGCACGTGCAATCGCTGCTGGATGACCTGTGGTCCGGGTGAGGTGTCCGCCGGCGCCGGAAAACGTGGCGCCGGAAATCCCGAGGCAGAGGCCGGCGTCTGCGGCCCGGCGCTGCGGCCGGCTTTCGCACGAGGTCTCCCCGTGGAACGCTTGGCGTCGTGGAACAATGCGAGCAGCCCAAGCACGTCCGTTATCAGGCAGTATCCCCCAACCGTCGTGGCCTCTTCCCCGGCATCTTCGCCCTCGCGAATGGTCTGGCGAACAGCGGCCGGCTAGGCCCACCGGATTGGACCGCGTGGCGGCGTGCCAACGATCGGGCTGATGCCGCGTACCTGGACCCGATGACCGTTGATGCATCGGTTTACGATCGTGCGATCAACCCCACTGCGCAATCGTGGTTCAAGAACACGGCAACGAATTTGCCCGCCGACCTGCACTTCTACGAAGACCTCCTGCGGCGCTACGGGGTCGAGTACCGGATGCTGCGCTCTGATGATCCGGGGATCGTTCTGTATGAAGACGACGTCCAGATAGTCGTGGCGCCCTGGTAGCACGCGCGGGCGTGGTGCGCCGCGCGCCTGACCCCCTGTCGGTGCTTGTGCGTCGGGCCACCGGGCAGGGATAGATTGGACGGATGGATGACGAAGAGACCCTTGCCGGCGGCAATTCGACCCTCGTGACCAGGTTGGGCCAGACAGTGCGGCGGAGTTCCGGGCCGTGGACGCCCGCCGTGCATACGTTCCTCGATACCCTCCGGGCCGCGGGTATCACCGAAGTGCCGGAAGTTCTCGGTATGGACGCTCACGGCCGTGAAGTCCTCACGTTCATACCCGGTGACGCCGCGCACTATCCGCTGCCGGACTGGGTGTGGGAACCGTCCATCCTGCACGACGCCGGGGCCTTGCTGCGACGTATCCACGACGCCGGCGTAGGACTTGCCCTGGCAGATCTGGAGTGGCAAATACCCACCCATCAACCGCCGGAGGTCGTATGCCACAACGACACCGCGCCGTACAACATGGTGTTCCGGGACGGGCGGCTGGCGGCGCTCATCGACGTCGATACAGCCTCACCGGGCCCAAGGATCTGGGACTTCGCCTACCTGGCATATCGTCTGGTGCCGTTGGGAGAAAATGGCGGCGCTACTGCCCCCGGCGTGAGTGATCGAGTTGCCCGCCTTGATGCCCTGATCACGGCCTACGGCCTCCCCTTTGACCACCGGGACGTCTTCAAGACCCTGGCGGTCAGGCTGGACGAACTTGCTGACTTCACGGACTATCGCGCTGCCGCTACCGGACGGACGGATTTCCTCGACCACTCCGCCATGTACCGCCGCGATCGCGACAAAGTATCAGCGCAGGCAGTCTGGAATCCGGACGGGTGCATCGAAGCTTCATAGTTGACGCGACCAGGGGCAACCCGTCACCGGAAAAGGCTCCGGCGCTTCTGGCCAGGGTCGCGCTGGGCAGGGGGGCCAGCCTCTTCCGCGACGGCAACCCCTTACTCCCGGGTGCCGACGTTCCTGCCCCGTTACTGGTCCCCGGAGCCCGTTTCAGCCCCAGGGAACCGCGGAGTTCCGCGGGTGCCGGCCGGCGCGCGTGGAACTAACTGGGCAGGAGCGTCATACATGAGCCACGGAGCCCGGTGCCCCCCGCATACCGGTCATCTCTGGCGAACCGCTGGCCCAAACAGGGGCCGCCCCGCCCGTTCGCGTCGGTTCGCGCCTGTGGCATGGTCCGCGGCTCGCAGGAGCTGACGCACGGACCGTGGACCAGCGACCAGGACTCTTCTGTCTAAGCTCTACACATGCTTTCCCATAAAGACCCGCTTCCACATCCCCCGAAGCGCGTGCTCGTGGCAGGGGTATCGGGAGTGGGAAAGACAATGCTCGCCGGACGAATCGCCGCCATAGCAGGAGGTTCGCACACAGAAATCGATGCGATCTTCCATGGACCGGGCTGGACGCCCCGACCGGAGTTTCTCGCTGACGTGCGCTCACTCGTCAAGGCCGACTCGTGGACCACCGAATGGCAGTATGACGCCGCGCGACCGCTGCTCGCGGAGAGCGCAGACTTGTTGGTCTGGCTCGACCTTCCCTTTGTACGCGTCACTTTTCCCCGCCTCCTCCGACGAACCATCCGACGGCGGTGGAGACGCGAAGAGCTGTGGAACGGCAACCGCGAAGCACCGCTTTGGACAGTCTTCACCGATCGTGATCACATCCTGCGCTGGGCCATTCGGATCAGGCGAAAGTACACCGCCGCAGTACCCCGCCTCATCCATGACTACCCGCACCTCATCGTTGTCCGGCTGGTTTCGCAGCAGGACGCGGAGAAGTGGCTGGCCGGGCCGCTGCTCGGCTCGGTCAACGCGTGCCGATCCTGACAACTACGGCGCCGGAGCAGCCCGGTAGCCTTTCCAGATGAGTGCTGATGATCGTCTTGCCACTGTCCGGTCAGGGTACGACACGGTCGCCGAGAGCTACGCGAGGTTGCTGCCTGATGCGGGCTTCGAGGCGCCGGCGGACCGGGGCATGATTGAAGCGTTCGCCGCGTACGTGAACGCGGGAAATATCCGGTCAGCGGTCGATGCCGGCTGCGGTTCGGGCCGCATGACCTGGTTGCTGTCGTCCCTGGGACTCGACATTTCAGGGATTGACTTGTCCGCAGGAATGATTGCCGTGGCCCGGCGCACCTATCCTGAGCTCAGCTTTGAGGTCGCCGAACTGTCGGATCTTCCCTACGCGGACAGGCAGCTGGGTGGCGTGTTCGCCTGGTACTCGATCATCCATTCACGCCCCAAGGACCTGCCCCGGATATTCGCTGAGTTCTTCCGTGTCCTGGCACCCGGGGGCTATGCAATGCTCGGCTTCCAGGTCGGCGAGGGACGTCGCCACCTCTCGCGCGCCTATGGGCACGACGTGTCGATGGAAGCACACCTCTTCACGCCAGAGGTCATCACCGATTACCTGACAGTCGCCGGTTTCGACGTGATCGCTCAAATGACACGCCGGCCCGGTGCCCTCGAGAAGGCGCCCCAGGCAGTACTTCTCGCTCACCGGCCAGCCATGGCGACAGCCCTGGAGGCAGCCATGGAGGCATAGTCCCGCCGGCCAGTTCCGGGGACCCGGGTGACGGGGCCGATAGGGTGGGGCCATGCCGAAAACAGCGGGACAAAAACTCGGATCGTTGCTGGTCCCGCTCTTCCTGCTGGCCATCCTTGCCGGCGCGGTGACCGGCGCGGGTGCGGGCGCTGTCCTGAGCGTGATCTCGGCGGTCCAGTCGGCTGTGCGGCCGGAGCTCAGGATGGGACCCGGAGGGTTCGGGATCTTCCCGTTCCTGGCCGGCCTGCCGGTCGGTGCCATGATGTCTTTGGCCCCCGCAGCAGGGTCCGCTGTGGCCTTGTTCGTGCAGGCCTGGAACGCGCCATTCCCGTCCGTCAAGGAGCAAACCCGGGCGGCAGCCTGGGGTGCCTGCTCGGCGTCGGTCCTGCTGACAGCCGGGGCCTTGCTCTGGAGGGGCGCTGACCCGGTGGCCATCCTTGCAGCGGGCACGGCATATGCTCTTGTCTCGTTCCTGCTGGCGTTTGCCATCACCGCCCGGCTCCTTCGGCACCTGGAATCCCGGGAAGCGGCAGACACCGGGGCAAACTGACGGCGCCTTTTCAGCAGCCGGTCAGGTGCCGCTTCGGCCGTTCCTGCCGGTAAAGGTAGCGGCCGGCTTCGCGGAATCCGGCGCGTGCGTACAGCCCGCGGGCGCCCGGATTGGACGCCGTCACCAGCAGCCAGTAGCCACTCAAACCGCGCAGGGATCCTTCGAGCAGCAGGGACTGCAGGAGACGGGACGCGTGGCCCTGCCGCCGGGCATCCGGCCGGGTCGCCAGGCAATAGAGCCCGCCCGTGCCGCCGGGAGGAACTGCCAGACGTCCGACGGCGGCAGCGTCGCCGTCGTCGTCCCGCACGAGCGCGTACAGCGAGGGGCAGCCCACCAGAATTTCCCGGGCGACGGCCATCGCCGCCTCATCGCCGCGACCATCTACGCTCCACCAGAGCCGCAGCCATTCGGCGGAGGGCGCTGTGCTGATTTCAGCGGCGGAGATTTCGACGCCGGCAGCGGGTACGGGTTCGACGCCGGCAGCGGGCTCCGACGAATCCCCGCCAGCGTCCCGGACCAGGACCAGAGTTTCGGACTGTCGGGTGAAGCCCTCCCGGTCGAGGAGTGCATTCAACGCGGCATGGCGTGGGCCATCGACGATCTGGAAGATCAGCGGCAGCCGGCGGCCCCGGTACCAGAGCCGTGCCGACCGCAGTGCGGCGAGCTGTTGGTGCGCGTCTGCACCAGGCTCGCGGGGCCACACCGAGTTGGCGCGCTGCGTCACGCCGGCGGCGGCGCGGAGCACCCAGCCGCCGGATTCCTTCCGTTCGGCGGCAGGCCAGGCTGCATCCATCAGCGCCCCAAGATCCGGTAGCAACGGATCTGCCATGTCCTGCCATCCTTCCAACAGCAGAGGCTCCCCGGGTTCCCGGGGAGCCTCTCGTGTGCAGCCTCTGGGCCTACTCGGCTCTTTTGACGTCTTCTGTCTTCGGCGCCGCCGCTTTGGCTTCGGGCTTGAAGTCGACGCCGGCTTCCTTGCGCTGCTGCGCCGTGATCGGCGCGGGAGCCTGGGTCAGCGGGTCGAAACCGCCGCCGGACTTCGGGAACGCGATGACGTCGCGGATGGACTCAACACCGGCCATCAGGGCGACCACACGGTCCCAGCCGAAGGCGATGCCGCCGTGCGGAGGCGCGCCGAACTTGAAGCCCTCCAGCAGGAAACCGAACTTAGTCTGGGCATCTTCCTTGGCCAGGCCCATCAGCTCGAAAACCCGTTCCTGGACGTCGGCCTGATGGATACGGATGGAGCCCCCGCCAATTTCGTTGCCGTTGCAGACGATGTCGTAGGCGTAGGACAGCGCCGATTCGGGATCCTTGTCGAAGCTGTCCATGAACTCGGGCTTGGGCGAGGTGAACGCGTGGTGCACGGCGGTCCACTGGCCGGCACCGACGGCGACGTCACCGGAAGCGACCGCCGCTGCAGCCGGTTCGAACATCGGGGCGTCGACAACCCACACGAAGGCCCAGTCCGCAGGGTTGATCAGGCCGGTGCGGTGGCCGATCTCCACGCGGGCGGCGCCCAGCAGGGCGCGGGCGGCGGACTTCTCGCCCGCGGCGAAGAAGATGCAGTCGCCCGGCTTGGCGCCGACGGCGCCGGCCAGTCCGGCCCGCTCAGTGTCGGTGAGGTTCTTGGCCACGGGGCCGGCCAGTTCGCCGTCGTCCTTGAAAAGGACGTACGCCAGTCCCTTGTGCCCGCGCTGCTTGGCGAACTCCTGCCAGCCATCCAGGGTGCGGCGCGGCTGGGAGGCCCCGCCCGGCATAACGACGGCGCCGACGTAGGGGGCCTTGAAGACGCCGAAGTTGGTGTCCCTGAAGAACCCGGTGAGCTCGGTGAGCTCCACGCCGAAACGCAGGTCCGGCTTGTCCGAGCCGTAGCGGGCCATCGCGTCGTGGTACGTGATGCGCTGGATGGGCGTCGGGATTTCGACGTCGATCAGCTTCCACAGTGCCTTGACGATGTTCTCGCCGAGCCGGATGATGTCATCCTGCTCGACGAAGCTGGCTTCGATGTCGAGCTGGGTGAACTCCGGCTGGCGGTCCGCGCGGAAGTCCTCATCGCGGTAGCAGCGGGCGATCTGGTAGTACTTTTCAAAACCGCCCACCTGCAGGAGCTGCTTGAACAGCTGCGGGGACTGCGGCAGCGCGTACCAGGAACCCGGCGCCAGGCGGGCGGGGACCACGAAGTCGCGGGCGCCTTCCGGCGTCGAACGCGTGAGCGTGGGGGTTTCGATCTCGACGAAACCGTCCCGGTGGAGCAGCTCGCGGGCCACGCGGTTGGCCTCGGAGCGCAGGCGCAGGTTGCGGGCGGGACCGGGGCGGCGCAGGTCCAGGTAGCGGTGCTTGAGGCGTGCTTCCTCGCCCACTTCGACGTGCTCGTCGATCTGGAACGGCAGCGGATCGGAGGTGTTGAGGATGGTGACCTTCTCGGCCATGACCTCGACCTCGCCGGTGGCCAGCGCCGGGTTCTGATTGCCCTCGGGTCGCCGGGAGACGGTGCCGGTGATCTGCAGCACGTACTCGTTGCGCAGTCCGTGGAAGATCTCTTCCTCGCGGACCACCACCTGGGCGACGCCCGATGCGTCACGGAGATCAACGAAGGCGACACCACCGTGGTCACGACGCCGGCCGACCCAGCCGGCGAGGGTTACGGTTTGTCCAATGTGCTCGGAGCGGAGGGATCCGAGGTCATGTGTGCGCAGCACAGCACGCCTTTCTGAAGAAGACAGAGGGAAAACATTACCCATGTTCAAGGGGATCGCTGCGGGAACGATCCCGTTCGAGTTTACCCGGTGGCGCCGGCCCGGCCGCCACCGGGTGGCGGCCGGTTCAGGCCGTGCGGACGCGGACGTGCAGGTCCTCCCCGGACGGCGCCCAGCTGGTTGGATCGGCGTCGACCTGCTCGCCGGAGCGGATGTCCTTGACCTGGTGATTGCCTTCCTCGTCGGTAAACCAGACGAAGGGGATGCCGCGCCGGTGGGCGAACTTGATCTGCTTGCCGAACTTCTCGGCCTTCGCGGCCACCTCGGTGGCGATGCCGCGGCTGCGCAGCGCCGCGGCGACGTCCTGCGCGCCGCCCCAGCTGTCGTCCGTGGTGAGCGCCACCAGCACCGCGGTGGGCACGGATCGTGTGGCCCTGGCGAGGTTCTGGCTGAGGATCCTCGAGACGAGCCTGGTCACTCCGATGGAGAGCCCGACGCCGGGGAACGTGCGGCTGCCCTTGCTGGCCAGCGCGTCGTAGCGCCCGCCGGAGCAGATGGAGCCGAGCTGCTCGTGGCCCACCAGGACGGTTTCCACCACGGTGCCGGTGTAATAGTCCAGGCCGCGGGCGATGCTGAGGTCCGCCACGACCTTGCCGGGGGCACGCTGGACCACGGCCGCAATGACCTGCTCCAGCTCGGCCAGGCCTTCCTCGAGCAGGTCGTTGCTGACACCCAGCGCCCGGACCTCCGCCACAAACGAGGTGTCCCCGGTCCGGATGGAGGCGAGCTCCAGCGCGGACCGGGCCTGTTCATCGGTGGCGCCAAGCTCGGACTTGAGCAGCTCGGCCACCTTGGCGGGGCCGATCTTCTCGAGCTTGTCGATGCTGCGCAGCACGCCTGCGGTGTCGGTCAGGCCGATGCCGTTATAGAAGCCCTCGGCCAGCTTGCGGTTGTTGATCCGGAGCAGGAAGTCGGGAATCGGCAGGGCGCTGAGGGCCTCGGCGATCACCAGCGCAATCTCGACGTCGTAGCGGAACGGCAGTTCGCCGTCGCCCACGACGTCGATGTCCGCCTGGGTGAACTCGCGGGCGCGGCCCTCCTGCGGACGCTCGCCGCGCCAGACCTTCTGGATCTGGTAGCGGCGGAACGGGAAGGCAAGGTAGCCGGCGTTCTCCACGACGTAGCGGGCGAACGGCACGGTGAGGTCGAAGTGCAGGGCCAGGGCGTGCGGATCGCCCGAGGCTGGTGCCGCGGCGTTGCCGCCGTCGCCCTCCTCGTCCTGGAGCCTGCGCAGCCCGTAGACCTCTTTGTCGACCTCGCCCTTGCGGAGCAGCTGGCCCAGCGTTTCCACGGCACGGGTTTCAATCGAGGAGAAGCCGTGGAGTTCAAAAATCCGGCGCAGGGTGTCCAGCACATGCAGCTCCACCAGCCGTTCCTCGGGAAGCCACTCGGGGAATCCGGACAGGGAGGCGGTGCGTGCCATGGTGGAATTCTCTCCTCAGGTAACGCCGGCCGGGGCAATTTCGCCGCAAGCTGTTCCGAAACAGGCTGTCCGAAACGGTGAGCAGATAGGCGGCAGACCGGCCAGTCGTGCATAAACTGTGTGCGGCAGTCAGTTTATGCTTTCGTCGCGTGCTTCTCTAATGCGGCCGGGCACTGCAGGATTGCCGGCAGATTTACAGCTGAACCTCCGACGGCGCCCTGCGCCCGTTCCGGTGTCGGCCCTACAACCAGGAGGATCTTTGGCGGCCAGTTCACGGAGCGCTCGCGACGCCAAGCGGCGCGTCCAGCAAATGGAAGCCAAGCGCGAGCTGCGCGGCGAGCAGGACAAGCGCCGCAAGCGCGACAACGTCCTCGCGGTTGGTGCGGGAACGGCCGCCATCGTGGCCGCCCTCGTCCTCCAGCTGACGGTTTTCTCCTCCAACCCCACGGAGGATGAATACGCGGCCACGCAGGCCGGACTGACCTCCCCGTCCGCCACGCCGTCGGCCAGTCCCCCGGCCAGCCCGGGCAACGGCGAGAACATCCCCAAGCCGGAGACCGCGGCCGGCAAGACCCTCACCGGCGAGCTCAAGCTCAGCAGCGGCGCGCTCGGCGTCGAACTGGACGGTACGAAGGCCCCGCAGGCGACAGCCGTCTTCAAGTCCCTCGCGGACCAGGGCTTTTACGCGGGCCTCAGCTGCCACCGGCTCACCACGGCCGAGTCGTTCGGGGTGCTGCAGTGCGGCTCCAAGGGCGGCGACGGCGGCAGTGACGCTGCGTACACCTGGGGCCCGCTGGAGAACACACCGGCGGACAATAGCTACCCGGCCGGAACCATCGCCGTCGCACGCACGGGGGGAAACGCCTACGGCAACGGAACCCAGTTCTTCATCGTGTACAAGGACACCGTTATTCCGGCAGACGCCGCCGGCGGGTACACGGTGGTGGGCAAGGTGACCTCCGGCCTCGACGTGGTGGGCACCATTGCCGCTGCCGGCCTCAAACCGGGCGATAACGCCACAGACGGCGCACCCGTTGAACCAGTCACGATAGACTCGTTCTCTCTGAAGTAGCCAGCCATTGCCCTCGTGGCGGCGGCCCCGGTATTTCCCTCCAAGCGAAAGACTTCTAGCGGTGACAGACAGTCAGAAATCCGACGAAACAGTGTCAGCAGCAGCTGCCCACGAGACCGAAGCCGATGCCGGGTTCCTAGAACAGGCCACAGAACAGGCGAAGGCACCGGCGGCAGACGCTCCCACAGACACAGACACAGACACCCAGGCAGAGGTTCCCGCGGCTCCGGTGGCGGAGGCCGTTCCCGAGACGGTGGCTCCCGCGGCTCCGGTGGCGGAAGCCGTTCCCGAGACGGTGGCTCCCGCCAGGCCCGCGACGGGCGCAGCACCCGGCACCGAAGAGGCTCCGCCGGCCGGGCAACCAGCACCCGCCGCTCCCGCGCGCCCCGCCCCGTCACCGGCAGCGTTCGCCGCCCGGCCCAAGGCAATGCCTGCGCCGGCCGCCGCCGCTGCCCCACCGGCGCCCGTGTCCTCGGCTGCCTCGCTCGCCGAAGCCGCCCGCTGGGGCCGCGTCGAAGGCGACGGCCATGTGTTCCTGACCGTGGACGGCACCGAATACCCCGTTGGCCAGTACCCGGATGTCAGCGATGAGGAAGCCCTCGGCTACTTCGCGCGCAAGTACGACGACGTCGTCGCGCAAATCGTCCTTCTCGAACAGCGGGTAAGCTCCAAGGCTCCCAGCACTGACATGCAGAAGACCGTCACCCACCTGCGCGAACAGCTCGCCGAGCGGAACATGGTGGGCGATCTTCGCTCCGCCGAGACCCGCCTGGACGCACTCGCCACGCAGATTGACGAGCTCGAAAAGGCTGAGAAGGCCGAACATGACGCTGTCCGCGCCGCCGAACTGGCGGCCCGCGAGGCAATCGTGGCCGAGGCCGAGGAGATCGCCGGGCACGATCCGGCGCAGATCCAGTGGAAGACCTCCAGCGCCCGGATGAATGAGCTCTTCGAAAGCTGGAAGACCGCACAGAAAAGCGGGGTCCGGCTCGGCCGCAGCAACGAGGACGCCCTCTGGAAGCGGTTCCGCGCAGCCCGCACGGTATTTGACCGGCACCGCCGCGCCTACTTCTCCCAGCTGGACAGCAACAACTCCGTGGCCAAGGCCGCCAAGGAAAAGCTGATCACCGAGGCGGAAGCCCTCTCCACCTCGACCGACTGGGGCTTCGCGGCCGGCGAGTACCGCCGCCTGATGGACCAGTGGAAGGCCTCACCCCGCGCCAGCCGCAAGGACGATGACGCGCTCTGGGCGCGCTTCCGCGCCGCGCAGGACGTCTTCTTCACCCACCGCCAGACGGCCAACGACGAGATCGACCAGGAATTCGGCGCGAACCTCGTGGTGAAAGAAGCACTGCTGGTGGAAGCCGCTGAACTGCTGCCCGTCAAGGACCTCGCAGCCGCGAAGAAGGCGCTGCAGTCCATCCGCGACCGCTGGGAAGAGGCCGGCAAGGTGCCGCGCGCCGAGATGGGCCGGACCGAGGCAGGGCTTCGTAAAGTCGAGGACGCAGTCCGTCACGCCGAGGATGAGAACTGGAAGCGGTCCAACCCGGAGACAAAGGCCCGCACCAACAGCGCGCTGACCCAGCTGGAATCGGCAATCGCCGGACTCCGGGACGACCTTGCCAAGGCCGAGACGGCAGGGGACCAGCGCAGGATCAAGGCCGCCAGGGAAGCACTCGAAGCCCGCGAGGCATGGCTGGAGCAGCTCGAGAAGTCCGCAAGCGAGCTCTCCTGACAGCCTCTCCTTCACCATCCGCAGGCTCCGATCCGGTTATCCACATGACCGGGACGGGGCCTGTTTTGTTGGCCCCGGGCGCGGCACGATGGCTAAATGGCCCTCACGCCCGGTTCCCCCGCCCCTCCCGCCACTTCTGGCGCCCATCGAGCTCCCGGCACCTTGCCACCACGCGGCACGGCTGTCCGCCCGGCCCTTACCGCTGCGCCAGATCCGCCGCCCGGCGAGCTCTACTCCCCCGGTGCGTTGTTCTCCTGGCCTGAGCTGCAGGCCATGGCGTCCGACGGCGTGCTGACGCAGCTCTACCAGCACGGCTACCTGCCGCCCGGGACCCTGCCCACCCCGCATCTCCGGGCCCGCGCCGCCGCCGTCCTGATCCGGCCGGGAATCCGCCAGCGGGTGGTGGCCGGTAGGATGACGGCGGCCTGGATTTTTGGCTGCGCTCCGGAGCCGGACCGTCTCGCCCTGCTGGTCGATGCCAGCCGGAGAATCTCCGGCCTGAGAACCACGCGCGGCTGCTCCTTCCACGAAGTGCGGCTCGGACCGTTCGACGTCGTGAGCCTGGGCGGGCTGATGGTCTCCACTCCGCTGCGGACCGCCGTGGACATCGCGCTGCATGTGGACGCCGAACGCGCCGTGCCGGCGCTGGGCGCCCTTCTGGGCCGCCCGGAGCTTGGCCTGGGACTGCGGCTGCTCACCCTCGCCGTAGACGCCACGCCGAGGATGCCGCACAAGAGGGCAGCCCTGGCAAAGATCGCGTCCGTCCGGCACGGGCTGACGGAGCACGGGCTGACGCAGGCCGGGCAGCCGCCCTAGCTGGCGTGCACCTTAGCTGCGCCGCCGGTTCCCGGTTGTGCGGTAGACGTCGAACACACCGTCGATGCGGCGGACGGCGCTGAGTACGTGGCTGAGGTACTTGGGGTCGCCCATCTCGAAGGCGAACTTGGAGATTGCCACACGATCCGTGGACGTATGCACGCTGGCGGCCAGGATGTTGACGTGGTTCTCCGAGAGGATCCGGGTGACGTCCGAGAGCAGGGATTTGCGGTCCAGCGCCTCCACCTGGATTTCCACCAGGAACACACTCGATTGGGTGGGCGCCCAGTCCACCTCCACGATCCGGTCCGGCTGCTCCAGCAGGCCCGAGACGTTGGTGCAGTCGGTCCGGTGCACGGAGACGCCCGAGCCTCGTGTGACGAAGCCGAGGATCGGATCCGGCGGCACGGGAGTGCAGCAGCGGGCCAGCTTGACCCAGACGTCGTCCACACCGCGGACCACCACGCCGGAATCTGAATACCGCGCCTTCGTGACCTGGGTGGGGATGGAAACCTCGGTGAGGTGGTCTTCCGGAGTGCCTTTTCCGCCGAGGCTCTCCACGAGGCGTTCCATCACGGACTGGGCGGAGGTGTGGCCGTCACCCACCCCCGCGTAGAGTCCGGAAATGTCGATGTATTTGAAATCCTCGGCGATCGCGGCGAGGGCATCGTGCGTCATAAGCCGCTGCAGCGGAAGGTTCTGCTTGCGCATGGCCTTGGTCAGCAGATCCTTGCCGCGGTCGATCGACTCTTCGCGGCGCTCCTTGCTGAACCACTGCCTGATCTTGTTGCGGGCGCGGGCGCTCTTGACGAAGTGCTGCCAGTCCTGGCTGGGCCCCGCGCCTTCGGCTTTGGAGGTGAAGATCTCCACCCAGTCGCCGTGGTTCAGTTCGCTGTTGAGCGGAACGAGCTTGCCGTTGACGCGGGCACCGATGGTCCGGTGGCCCACCTCGGTGTGGACCGCGTAGGCAAAATCCACCGGTGTGGAGCCCGCGGGCAGTGCCATGACCTCGCCCTTGGGTGTGAAGACGAACACTTCCCGGGCGTTGATTTCAAACCGTAGCGAGTCGAGGAACTCGCCGGGGTCGGAGGTTTCCTGCTGCCAGTCGACGAGGGACCGCAGCCAGCCCATGTCGCCGTCACGCGGGCTTCCGGGTCCGGCGGCCGCGCGGTTCGGCTGGTCCTTGTACTTCCAGTGCGCGGCGACGCCGTATTCTGCGCGGCGGTGCATCTCGTGGGTGCGTATCTGGATTTCCACCGGCTTGCCGCCAGGGCCGATCACCGTTGTGTGCAGCGACTGGTACATGTTGAATTTTGGCATCGCGATGTAGTCCTTGAACCGGCCGGGCAGCGGGTTCCAGCGGGAGTGCATGGCCCCGAGGGCCGCGTAACAGTCCCGGACGGAGTCCACCAGGACACGGACACCCATCAGGTCGTTGATGTCATCGAAGTCTTTGTCGCGGACGATCATCTTCTGGTAGATCGAGTAGTAATGCTTCGGCCGCCCGGTGATGGTGGCTTTGACTTTGGCGTCGCGCAAATCGTCCGTGATCTGGTTCCGGATAACGCTAAGGTTCTTCTCGCGCTCCGGGGTCCGGTCCCCTACCATCCGCACGATTTCCTCGTAAACCTTCGGGTACAGCGCCGCGAACGAGAGGTCTTCGAGTTCCCACTTGATCGTGTTCATGCCGAGCCGGTGGGCCAGCGGGGCGAAGATCTCGAGGGTTTCGCGGGCCTTGCGCGCCGAGGACTCCGCGGAGACGAACCGCCAGGTGCGGGCGTTGTGCAGCCGGTCCGCGAGCTTGATCATCAGCACGCGGATGTCCTTGGCCATTGCCACGACCATTTTGCGGACGGTTTCGGACTGGGCGGCCTCGCCGAAACTGACTTTGTCCAGCTTGGTGACGCCGTCCACCAGCATGGCGACTTCCGGCCCGAATTCAGCCTTGAGATCGGCTAGCGTATATGAGGTGTCCTCGACGGTGTCGTGCAGCAGGGCCGCGGCGAGCGTGGTGCCGCTGAGGCCCAGCTCGGCGAGGATGGTGGCTACGGCCACCGGGTGTGTGATGTACGGATCGCCGCTCTTGCGCTTCTGGCCGCGGTGGCACCGTTCGGCGACGACGAAGGCGCGCTGGATGAGGTCGAAGTCTTCCTTGGGGTTGTTGACCCGGACGGTCCGTAGCAGCGGCTCCAGGATCGGGGAGTACGCGGGGGCACCTCGACCTGTCAGCCGGGCGAGCCGGGACCGGGTGCGTTCACGCCGGCCGGGGAAGGTGGGCCGGGCTCCCGAGCTGTCAACGGGGACCGGTGAATCGGCGCGTCCGGGAACCACTACACCAGTCCGTGAACCCTGGCCGGGACCCTTTTCCGCTGGTGCTGCCGGCACCGGCGTCGAACGTTCTTCCAATGGAGCACCTCTCACAACCCGTTAATTATTCAAGTCTATTCCCGCAGCAGGATACTTCGATAACCGGCGGGGATACGGCGGCGGGCCGGAGAGCGTCAGGGATGACGTTCTCCGGCCCGCGGATCCGGTTCAGGTGGTACCCGTTCAGGGGCACCGCCGCCGGCTAGGCCGTGGCGGACGTCGCCGATGAGGCGTTCCTGGCCGCCGTCTCTGCGCGGCGCTGCTGCACCCGATGGGCCTGCTTGAGAAGGTCAGGCTCGTTCTGGCGCAGCCAGGCATAGAGCGGGGCCGCGATGAAGATCGTCGCCGCCGTGCCGATCAGGATGCCCACGAACAGGGCCAGCGAGAGGTCGCGCAGTGTCCCGGCGCCCAGCAGCCCCGCCCCGATGAAGAGAATGGCCCCCACCGGAAGGATGGCCACCATCATGGTGTTGATGGAGCGGACCAGGGTCTGGTTGACGGCGAGGTTGACTTCCTCACCAAAGGTGAGCCGCGTGGAGACCTGCAGGTCTGCGGTGTTTTCGCGGATCTTGTCGAACACCACCACGGTGTCGTACAGCGAGTAGCTGAGCACCGTCAGGAAGCCGATGATGGCCGACGGCGTCACCTCGAAGTCGCTGAGGGAGTACACCCCCGCGGTGATGAACATGGTCACCAGCATGCCGACAATCGCCGAGAGTGACATCTTCCAGGTCCGGAAGTACAGCGCCATCAGGATGGCGGCGAGCACCACGAAGATGACGAGTCCCAGCAGGGCCTGCTTGGTGACGTCGGCCCCCCACGTAGGCCCGACGAAGGTCGAGGTCACCTCGTTGTCCGTAACACCGTAGGCAGTGGTCAGGCCCTCTTTGATCCGGAGTGTCTCCTCGTCGGTGAGCTTGTCCGTCTGGATCCGCATGGTGTTGCCCGCGACGTTTGCGACGCGGGGGATGCTGCCGGGGACAACGTCCTCGACTGACTTCTCGCCGACGGCGGTATCCGTCGTCTTGACGTTGGAGACAGTGAACTCCGAGCCGCCGCGGAACTCGATGCCCAGGTTGAAGCCGCCTTTGACGACCGGGAGCAGGATCGAGAGCGCGACGGCGACGGCTGCAATCAGGAACCAGATCTTTTTGGAGGCGACGAAGGCGTAAGAGCGCTTGCCGCTGTAAAGCTCGTTACCGAAATTAGCGAAACTGGCCATTTACTTGCCCTCCTTGGACGGGCTCTTGGCGGAACCAGCGAGCTGTTCCTGTCGTTCCGCGAGCCGTCGTTCTGCGATGGTCAATCGGCGCTCGGCTTCAGCCGTGGCGCCGGTGTTCTTGGCGCGCACTGCAACCGCAGGCCGGTCCTCCGGCACGCGGAGCCGGCCTGCACCCCGGTACAGGGGAACAACGCCGAGACGCTTCGGGTCCAGACCCGACAGCGGGTGGCCTTCACCGAAGAACTTGGTGCGGGCCAGCATCTGCAGGGTGGGGTGGGTGAACATAAAGACGACGATGAGGTCGGCGATCGCGGTCAGGCCGAGGGTGAAGGCGAAACCGCGGACGTTGCCCACTGCCACGAAGTACAGCACCAGGGCGGCCAGCAGGTTCACCGCCTTGGACGCCAGGACGGTGCGCTTGGCACGCTTCCAGCCGTTCTCGACAGCCGAGACGAGACCGCGGCCTTCACGGAGCTCATCACGGATTCGTTCGAAGTAGACGATGAACGAGTCCGCCGTCTGGCCGATGGCCACAATGATGCCCGCAACGCCGGCGAGTGAGAGCCGGTAATTTTCGGTCCAGCCCAGGATCGCGATGGCCAGGTAGGTCAGCGCGCCGGCCACCAGGAGGGAGGCTACGGTGACGAAGCCCAGCGCCCGGTACTGGAACAGCGAGTAAACCACCACCAGCAGCAGGCCGATCAGGCCGGCGAGCATGCCCATCCGGAGCTGCTCCCCGCCGAGGGTGGCCGAGATCTGCTGTTCGCTCTGGATCTCGAAGCTGATCGGCAGGGCACCGAAACGGAGCTGGTCGGAGAGGGCCTTCGCGGACTGCTCGGTGAACCCGCCGGTGATCTGCGGACGGCCGTCGGTGATGACGGCGAGGGAACGCGGTGCCGAGATGACCTGGTCATCTAGGACGATGGCGAACTGGGCCTTCGGGTCCGAGCCGCTCTGGCCGCCGGCGGCGACGTAGAACTGGTAGAGGCGTTCAGTGACTTCCTTGAACTTGGCCGTTCCCGTGTCGTCGAACTGGATGTTCACCGCCCACTCGTTGGTCACAGCTCCCTGCGCGCCGCGCTGCAGCTGGAACGTGGAACCTTTGATGTTGGAGCCCTTGACCTCGACCGGACCAAGGATGTACTTGATGGCGGGCGAGTTGTCGGACGCCGGTTCGCAGGTGACCATCGGCTTGGCCGGGTCGGAGCGTTCCTGCTTGTCCTGCGAGGGGGTGTCACAGTTGAGCGTCTCGAACTTCTTGTAGACGTCGGCGGTGATCCAGTTCTCATCGCTGCTGTTGGCGGGCTCCGCGGCGGGCTTGGGCAGCTTATCTTCCGGGGTCAGTGACTCCGCGGGGACTGCTGCGCCGGGGCCGGCCTGGATGACTGGCCGGAAGTTCATGTCCGCGGATGCCTGGATCAGCGAGCGGGTTTCCCTCGATGGGGTACCGGGAAGGCTGACGACGACGTTCCGGCCGGACTGCGTGCTGATTTCAGCTTCCGCTACGCCCGAGCCGTCCACGCGCTGGCGGATGATCGACACGGCCTGGTTGAGCTGCTCTTCGTTGATATCCGAACCGCCCTCAACCTTGGGCGCCAGGATCATCTGGGTGCCGCCTTCAAGGTCCAGGGCGAGCTTGGGAGCCCAGCTCGCCTGGCCGGCCATGGTGCCGCCCGCCAGGACTGCAGTCAGGACGGCGAGAATTACGCCAAGCCAGACAAGCACCCTGAGGGCTGTGTTTTTGGGGCCAGTTCGTGCCATTGTCGATCTTTCTTCTATTGACGCAAGGAGCGCCGGTGCGGTCGGTGAGACCCGCACCGGCGGATGCCCGCAGCAGTTGCTGCGCGGGATAGCTCACAGGGCAGACTAGCTGCCTTTCTTGCCTTCGTCATTGAGGCGGCGCAGGGTTTCGTCGGGAGTTTCGTTGACGGGAGTTCCGTTGACGGGAGCTCCGTTGACGGGAGCTTCGATGACGGGGGCCGAGCCGTCCGTCTTCTCGATGGTCAGCGAGGATGCGTCGTCGGGTACCACGGCGGGCTCCTCGTCCACAACAACCGGCTCAACGATCTTGGTGACGGCCTGGCGGTGCACCGTCGCGGTGTTGCCGGGAGAGAGTTCCAGCAGGACCTTGTTCTCGTCGTCGTCGATCTCGACGATGCGGCCAAACAGGCCGAAGCTCGTCATGACCTCCACGCCCGGAGCAAACTGCGACTGCAGCGTGGCTGCCTGCTCCTTGGTCTTTTTGTTGCGGCGGAACATCGTGAAGACGAAGAGTCCGAGCATGACGAACAGCAGGATGTTTATTGGATCCACGGGAAAAATTCCATTCTGTACTTGCATAGCTGGTCATCGGCAACGTCTGCTTCGCTCCGGGCCAACCGGGCGGCCGGCGCCCCCGGACAGCCCCCCGGGCAGTGGACCTGTCGGAAGGACTGCCGGAAAAACCATGCCCAGCCAACGGCGGCCAGACGGGGGCCGCGCACAGAAACAAAGACCCGAACGTGCCGAGCGTCATTCCAGTCTAAAGGGAAAAGGCCACGGGGTGGTGCTACTGACTGTTACGGATCCATTCCGGATCGGCTTCTTCGCTCCGGCCGTCCGCGATGTCCGGCTCAAGTTCCCCGGCCTGGAACAACTCAAGCGGGTCCTGACTGAAGATTCCGGGCGGCACTGCAAATCCGAGGTGGGTCCACGCCGGGGCCAGGGCAATCCGGCCGCGCGGGGTGCGGCCCAGCAGCCCTTCGCGGACCAGGTACGGCTCGGCAACGGTTTCCACCGTCTCGGTCTCTTCGCCGACGGCGATCGCGAGCGTGGACAGGCCCACCGGTCCGCCGCCGAATTTCTTGATAAGCGCCTCGAGGACTGCCCGGTCCAGCCGGTCGAGGCCGCGCTTGTCCACTTCATACATGTCCAGCGCCGCGGACGCGGCACGGGCGTCGATCTGCTCGATGCCGTGCACCAGGGCCCAGTCGCGCACGCGCCGCAGAAGACGGTTGGCGATCCGGGGTGTGCCGCGGGAGCGTCCGGCGATCTCGCTGAAACCGGCGGAGTTGACCTTGAGGTCCAGCAGACCGGCGGAGCGCCGGAGCACGAGTTCCAGTTCGGAAACAGAGTAAAACTCGAGGTGCCCGGTGAAGCCGAAGCGGTCGCGGAGCGGCCCAGGTAGGAGTCCGGCCCGGGTGGTGGCACCCACCAGGGTGAAGGGCGGCAGTTCGAGCGGGATGGCGGTGGCGCCGGCGCCTTTGCCCACGATGATGTCGACGCGGAAATCTTCCATCGCCATGTACAGCATTTCCTCGGCCGGCCGGGACATCCGGTGGATCTCGTCGAGGAAGAGGACCTCGCCCTCGGAGAGCGAGGAGAGAATGGCGGCCAGGTCTCCGGCGTGCTGGATGGCCGGGCCGCTGCTGATCCGCAGCGGGGCGTTCATCTCGGCGGCAATGATCATGGACAGCGTGGTCTTGCCCAGGCCAGGCGGGCCGGAGAGCAGCACGTGGTCCGCGCTGCGGCCGCGCATGCGGGAGGCCTCCAGTACGAGCGAGAGCTGCTTGCGGACCCGGTGCTGGCCGACGAAGTCGTGCAGGTTCTTGGGCCTGAGGGCGGCCTCAATGACGCGTTCCTCGGGCTCCTCTCCCCCGGCCACGAGCGACGGCTCAGCCACGGGTGCCTACCCTGTTCCCGGCGCGGGCGCCGTCCTGGCCTAGCCAGCGCAGGGTGGCGCGCAGAATTTCGGCCACGTTGCCCTTCCCTGCGAGTTCGGGAGAGTCGGCGAGGGACTTGTCAATGCTGGTGACCGCATCTTTTTCGGACCAGCCAAGGCTCGTCATGGCGGCGACCACCTGCGGCTTCCAGACAGCTTCCGAGGAGGACGATGCCGCGGGGGCAGCGGCGCCTGCGGTCCCGTGCGGAATGAGCTTTCCTGCCAGTTCCAGCACGATCCGGCCCGCGACCTTGGGCCCGATCCCGGGCACCTTGGTGAACGCCTTGCCGTCGCCGGAGTGCGCGGCGACGCGGATGGCTTCGGGTTCGTGGACGGCCAGCACGGCCAGGGCCAGCCGCGGGCCGACGCCACTGACGCTGAGGAGCACATCAAAGACCTCGCGTTCGTCGTCGCTGCCGAAGCCGAAGAGGGTCAGGGAGTCCTCACGCACGATCAGCGAGGTGTAAAGCTTTCCCTCCTCGCCCATGCGGAGACTGCTGAGCGTCTGCGGAGTGGCGTTTACGCTCATGCCGGCACCATTGAGGTCGATCACGGCGGAGGAAAGACCGATGTGCGCTACGGTTCCGCGGAGAAAACTGATCAAGGCCGGGCTCCTGAAATACGGCCGGCAAAAGCCGGTTATCGAACATATCTACGAATACCCTACCAAGCTCGGCGCCGGTACCGCCGGACATTCAGCGTGAACGCCGCGCTTTGGCCTCGGCGTCCGCCCAGGCACGCTGGGCCGGGGTCAGCGCCCGGCTGCCCGGTCCGGTGCTGACGGCGCCCTCGTTGGAAGTCCCGCTGCCGGCACGCCACGCGTGGGTGATGGCAAGCGCCAGGGCGTCGGCGGCGTCGGCCGGGCGGGGCGGGGCGTCGAGCCGCAGGATCTTGGTGACCAGTTTGGTGACGGCGTCCTTGTTGGACCTTCCGCTGCCGGTGACGGCGGCCTTGACTTCCGACGGCGTGTGCAACGCCACCGGGATGCCGCGGCGGGCAGCCGCGGCGATCACAACGCCGGATGCCTGCGCGACCCCCATCACGGTGCTGACATTAAGTTGCGAGAACACGCGTTCGACGGCGAGGACGTGCGGTTCGTAGTTGTCCAGCCACTCATCGATCGAGGTTGCGATGACCAGCAGCCGCTGGTCCAGGCTTTCCCCGGGAGGGGTGCCGACGACGCCGAACGCCACCAGGGTGGCGCGGCGGTTCCGCTCGACGTCCACGACGCCGATCCCGCAGCGGGTGAGGCCCGGATCGACGCCAAGGACGCGAAGGCTCACTCGGCGCCCAGTGCAGCCTGTACATCGTCGCTGAGGTCGGCGTTGCTGTAGACGTTCTGGACGTCGTCGAGTTCTTCCAGCGCGTCCACGAGCTTCATGAATTTTTTGGCACCCTCGAGGTCCAGCGGAACCTCCATGGAGGGCACGAACTCGGCTTCGTCGGACTCGTACTCGATGCCGGCGTCCTTGAGCGCATCGCGGAGGGCCTGGAGGTCGGTCGGTTCGGAGTGGATCTCGAAGCTGTCACCGTGGTCCTTGACTTCCTCGGCGCCGGCGTCGAGCACGGCCATCAGGACATCGTCCTCGGTCAGGCCGTTCTTCGGCAGCGACACAACACCCTTGCGGGAGAAGAGGTAGCTGACCGACCCGGGATCGGCGATGGTGCCGCCGTTGCGGGAGATGGCGAGGCGGACTTCCGAGGCGGCACGGTTCTTGTTGTCCGTGAGGCACTCGATCAGCAGCGCGGAGCCCTGCGGCCCGCGGCACTCGTACATGATCTCGGTGTAGTCCACCACTTCGCCGGTGAGGCCGGCGCCGCGCTTGATGGCGCGGTCGATGTTGTCAGCGGGAACCGAGGTCTTCTTGGCCTTCGTGACGGCCAGTTCCAGGCCCGGGTTGCCGGCAAGATCCGGGCCTCCCATCCGGGCGGCCACTTCGATGTTCTTGATCAGCTTGGCGAACGACTTGGCCCGGCGGCTGTCGAGGATGGCCTTCTTGTGCTTGGTCGTCGCCCATTTGGAGTGGCCTGACATACTTTACGCTTCTCCTCTGATCATCCGAATAAACAGTTCGTGCACGCGCTTCTCTCCCGTAACTTCCGGGTGGAAGGAGGTCGCCAGCAGCTTGCCGGAGCGCACAGCCACAATTCTAGCCGTCCCGGCCAGGGCCTCGGGGTGGGACGCCCTGGAAGGTTCCACCGTGGCGAGGATCTCCACGCCGTCCCCGACGCGCTCCACCCAGGGCCCGCGGATGAAAACCGCATGTACAGGGGCCACGCCGTGCTCCGTGGCGCTGAACTCCAGGCCTTTGAAGTCGAGGTCCGTTTCGAAGGACTCGCGCTGCCGGCCAAAGGCGTTGCGGCGCACCGTAATATCCAGGCCGCCGAAGGTCTGCTGCGGGTTGCCGGCGAGGTCCCTCGCCGGGTCGGTGATCTCGTCCGCGAGCAGGATCATGCCAGCGCAGGAACCGTAGGCCGGCAGCCCGGCACGGAGGCGTTCGCGCAGCGGGTCCCGGAGCCCGAAGATCCCGGCGAGCTTGTCAATGGTGGTCGATTCGCCGCCGGGAATGATGAGGCCGTCGAGGCCGTCGAGCTCGGCGGGACGCCGGACGCCGACGCCGGTGGCACCGGCTGCTTCCACCGCGTGCAGGTGTTCGCGAAAATCGCCCTGGAGTGCCAGCACGCCGATCCGCAGGCCTGCACCCGCGCGGGAAGGAAGCGCAGAAGAGGGGTTGGTCATCGGTCCAGCATAGTGGCCCGAACACCCCCGGCACCCCGGCCCGGCAGGCTTCCATGCCGCCGCTGGGATATATTACAAAGCATGTTTTACTTCAGCGTTCCGCTCGGCAAGCTCGTCCGCCGGGTCTCCCGGCTCAGGGGCGGAGGCTCTGCCCTCCCCGGGCTGGTCGTCGAAAAAATCGACCCCGGCTTTATGCGCAGGACCCTGTCCTCCCTGCCGCTGGGCGTCGCCGTCGTCAGCGGTACGAACGGGAAGACGACCACCACCAAAATGGTGGTGGAGCTGCTCGAGAGCCAGGGCCTGGCGGTCTTCACCAACCGCACCGGCAGCAATTTCACCCGCGGCGTGGCCGCCGCCCTGCTTGGCGAGGTGGACTGGCGGGGCCGGCTGAGCGCCGACGTCGCCGTGCTGGAGCTGGATGAGGCGCACGCCGTGCACTTCGTCAACCAGGTGCCGCCGCGCTACAGCCTCCTGCTGAACGTCCTGCGGGACCAGCTGGACCGCTTCGGGGAAATCGACAAGACCGCGCAGCTGCTGCAGCACGTTGCCGCCAAAACCACGGAAACTGTTGTGCTGAACCGGGAGGACCCCCGCGTCGCCCGAATCGCGGAAACGCTGAAAACGGACACCCTCGCCGGACCCGGCGTCCTCTACTTCGGCCTCGATGATTCGCTGCTGGGCACTTTCCCCAACGACGACGAGATGCGCGCGGCCCCCGGCAGCACGGTGCCGCCGTCCCCCGCTAAGCCGTCCGCCGACGTCGTGCTGCGCCGGGTCGGTCCGGACGATGCGGACTTCGAGTATGACGGCGTCACCGTCACCACCGCGATGAACCTGCGCGGCGTCTACAACATCTTCAACGCCGCCGCCGCGTTGACCCTGGCCCGGGCGATTTCAGGCGCCCGCGGCACAGGCACCGACCAGGCCGGACTGCTCACCGCACTGTCCAAGGTGGCGCCGGCCTTCGGCCGCGGTGAAAGCCTCGTGGTCGATGGACTGCCGCTGGAACTGGTGCTGGTCAAGAACCCCAGCGGTTTCCGGCTGGGCCTGAAATCCTTCCCGGCCGCCGGCTACGCCACCATGATCGCCATCAATGACAACTACGCGGACGGCCGGGACATGTCCTGGCTGTGGGACGTCGAATTCGATACCCTCCGTGCGGGCGGCGTGGACGGGTTGACCGGCTCCCGCGCCTACGACATGGCGTTGCGGCTGCAGTACGACGACGTCGCCATCGGTGCGGTCATTACCGAGATCGCACCCGCGCTGGCCGCTTTCATCCGCGGCGCCAAGGACAAACCAAAGCGGATCTTCTGCACCTACACAGCCATGCTGGCTATCCGCCGCGAGCTGGCCAAAATCACCACAGTGGAGGTGGTCTCATGACCCCCCAGCCCGAATCCAAGCAGCCCGATTCCAGGCAGCCCGAATCCAAGCGGACAGCGTCCAGTGCGCCCGGGCCCGGGCTCTCCTTCGGCCACGAGTTGCCGCCGGAGGACTTCGCTGCGCCCGGCAAGGGCAGCATCCGTGTCCTTCAGCTGTACCCGCGGGACATGAACATTTACGGCGACTGGGGCAACGCCCTGGTGCTCGCGCAGCGCCTGCGCTGGCACGGCTATACCCCGGAACTGCTCGAGTACAACGTGGGAGACGCGTTCCCGGCGGATGTTGATCTGGTTGTCGGCGGCGGCGGGCAGGATAGCGGCCAGCTGGTCATCCAGGACGATCTGCGCTCCCGGGGGCCTGCCCTCAGGGAACTGGCGGAAGAGGGCACGCCCATGCTGGTGATCTGCGGCCTGTACCAGCTCTTCGGGAAGTTCTTCAGGACCCGGACGGGCTCGGTCCTGCCGGGAATCGGCATCCTGGACGTGGAGACCCACGGCACGGACCAGCGGTTGATCGGCAACGTCTCCGTGTCCTCCCCCGAGTTCGGCACCGTCCTGGGCTACGAGAACCACAGCGGCCAGACCACGCTGGGCCCCGGCGTTTCGCCGCTGGGAACCACGGCCAAGGGCACCGGCAACAACAGCAACGACGGCCAGGAAGGCGCCCGCTACCGGAACATCGTGGCGAGTTACCTGCACGGCTCCCTGCTGCCCAAAAACCCGGCGCTGGCGGACTTCCTCATCCGGACCGCCGTCGAACGCAAGTACGGCACCTTCTCCCCCGGGACACCGGACGACTCCTACGCGGCCCTCGCCCGCGAACACGCGGCCCGCCGGCCACGCTGAAGCCCAGGATTGGGAGTGACGGGCGCGGCGTAGGCACGCTGCTGCTCACACATCACAGCGGGGGCTGCACGCAGCGGCCAAGGCGCTGTGCGAGGTATCCGGGTAGCATGGGTCCCGCGGGCCGCGTCCTGAGGCCTGCCGCTCCTCCTTTGTCCGAAATGGAGTCCGCCATGGTTGCCGATCCGGATACCGAACTGGTTTTCGCCATCCCGGGCGACCTCTCGGCGCCCACCGGCGGATACGCCTACGACCGCAGCCTCCTGGCCTACCTGCCGGGTTCCGGCATCCGGGTACAGCACCTTCAGCTGCCAGGCTCGTGGCCCTCCCCCACCTCAACTGACGTTGAAGAAACCAGGCAGCGGCTCGCATCGCTTCCGGACCGGACCACGGTCATGGTGGACGGACTCGCGTTCGGGGCGTTCCCGGACACGCTGCTCGAGACATTGGGGCAAAGGACCGGCCATCCGCTCGTGGCCCTTGTTCACCATCCGCTGGCACTGGAACCGGGGCTGGCGGAGGACCAACGCCGGCTGCTTGAGGGAACCGAACGCCACGCCCTGGCGCGCGCCGCGCACGTGATTGCCACCAGCGCCTTGACGGCCCGGACCCTGACTCGCGACTACGGCGTCCCGGCCGGGAAGATCACCACCGCCTGTCCCGGGACACGTCCAGCGCGCCGCGCAGAAGGCTCCGGCCGCACGCGCGGGGCGGAACTGCTCTGCGTCGGGTCGGTCTCGCCGCGCAAGGCCTATGGCGTCCTCGCCTCGGCACTTTCCCGGCTGACTGATCTGGACTGGCACGTCACTATCGTTGGCGAGACCGACCGGGTGCCGGGCGAGCACGCCCGCGTGGCCGCCGTCGTCGAGGCCCACGGCCTTGTTGGCAGGGTCACTTTCGCCGGTGTCCTGACGGCAGATAAGCTCGAAGCCGCCTACCAGTCCAGCGACCTCTTCGTCATGCCCTCCCTCTATGAGGGCTACGGCATGGCGTTGGCGGAGGCCATGTCCCACGGCCTGCCGATCGTCTGCACCACCGGCGGGGCCGCTGCCGAGACGGTGCCGCCCGGAGCGGCTATCAAGGTCCCGCCCGGCGACGCGCCCGCGCTCGGCAATGCCATCCGTTTGCTCCTGACCTCTCCGCAACGCCTCGCCGGCCTTGGGGAGCGCTCCTGGGCCGCCGGTCGAACTCTGCCGCCCTGGGCTGACACGGCCGGTCGAGTCGCTGACCTCGTGCGGTCCGTGGCCCGGTCGCTGCCGGAGCACGCGGCATGAGCGGCTTCAGCCCGGAGTGGCTGGACCTGCGCGAACCGGCCGACCACCGGGCCCGGGACTCGGTGCTGGCACAGCAGATGGCTGCCCATTTCGCGGCGCGCGCGCATGTCAGCGTGGTGGATCTGGGCTGCGGTTCCGGGTCCAATCTGCGGGGCACCGCGCAGTTCCTGCCTGACCACCAGTCCTGGCTGCTGGTGGACTACGACGCGCAGCTCTTGACCTGGGCCCGGGAACGCCTGGTCGATTGGGCTGACGACAGCCGGTCCGAGGGCGACCTCCTTCGGCTGCGCAAGGACCACAAGCACATCGACGTCAGCTTCGCCGAGGCTGACCTCACACGCGAGCTCACGCAGGTGTTAACGCCGGCTCCGGATCTAGTCACGGCCGCCGCACTGTTCGACCTGGTTTCTGAGCCCTGGCTGGAGCTATTCACGGCCGTCCTCAGCGCGGCCGGGCTGCCGCTCTACACAGTCCTGAGCTACGACGGCCGGCAGGAATGGCAGCCTGTCCACCCCCAGGACGGGCCTGTGCTCCGCGCGTTCAACAGCCATCAGCAGTGGGACAAAGGCTTCGGCCCGGCCACCGGTCCGCGGGCCTCGGCTGTGCTGGCCGGGCTGCTCGCGGCGCGCGGTTACGCCGTCCACACCGCCACCTCACCCTGGCTGCTCGGACCGGACGACTCGGGCCTCCAGCGCGAACTCGCCACAGGCATCGCCGCCGCCGCGCTGGAGACCAAGGACGTTGCACAGGAGGAAGCCGCCGACTGGCTTGCCGCCCGCCGGGAGCCGGGCCACGCCACGATCGGCCACTCCGACATTTTCGCCACGCCCCAGCCGTACTGAACCCGGCGCTGGCGGATTTCCTGATCGGGACCGCCGTGGAGCGCAAGTACGGCAGCTTCACCCGGTTACATTTATTCCGCCCCGGGACCCCGGACGACTCCTGCACCGTCCTGGCGCGCGAGCACACGGCCCACCGTGCCGCCCGCCTGGCGCGGCCCCATCGGTTCCAGTCGAGGACGGCGTCGGTTCCGGCCGGCAGGGCAGGTGTACCGCCGGCGCCGCCGTCACCCGGCGCCGGCGTTCCGCAGCAGCGCCGCGAATTCCGCGGGCCGGGTCGCCGGCCACCAGTGGCCCGCGTCCACCGGCACCACGGTCAGGTCGTCCACCCAGGTTTCGAGGCCATCCACCAGATCCGGCGACAGGAACGGGTCACGGCGCGGCACCACCACCTGCACCGGCATCGCCACCCGCGCTGCCGCCGGCCACCTCCGGGCGGCGAACATATTGCTCCGGTAGAGGGCCAGCCCGCGGACCGGGTCGTCGCCGACGTCGCGCTTCGCCACCTGACCGTACCGCCGGGTGAGGAACAGCCGCCAGGCGGCCTCGGGCAGCACCGGGAGCAGGAAGGCGCCGATATACCAGCTGCGCAGCAGCTGCCCGGCCAACTGGCGCCAGGCCCGCGGGCTCCGGTACCGGGAGCGAACCCAGCGCGAGAAGTGGCGCAGGTCCGGACCGGAAATGCTGGTGTACCGGCTGATCAGCGCGGCGGCGCGCGGATCCTGCACGGCGGCCCAGCCCTGGATCGATCCCCAGTCGTGGCCCACCAGGTGCACCGCCGAGGCGCCGACGGCGGCCAGGACCGCAAAGACGTCGTCCACCAGCGTGGCCAGGCCGAAGTCCCCCGGGCTGCCGACGATGACGGATGCGCCTGCGTTGCGCGTGTCGTAGGCGACCACGTGGTGTGTCGTCGCGAGCTCCGCGATGGCGGGGAGGAACACCCGGTGGTCATCGGGGTAGCCGTGCACCAGCAGCAGGGTCGGCACACCGGCAGCGGGCTGCCGGCCGTACTCGAAGACGGCCAACCGGGCCCCGCCCACGTCGACATTCCGCCGTCGTTCGGCCAGGGCATCCAGGGGATCAAGGCGCGCCATGGCTACCCCTCCTTCGTGATCAACAGCTCGTGCGCTCCCGCCGACGCGGCGCCCATCGACTCCACCACGGTCTGGGTGCGCTGGCGGGTGGCGGCGTCGGCCGCGGCACCGGCGCAGGGACCCTGCGGGGCGTCGGACGCCACGGAACACCAGCGGTACGGTCCGCGGACAATCACCGACGGCGCCCAGCCCAGGTCCGAGGCGGTCCACTTTCCGGCGGCGTCCTGGCTGAACTGCGCCCGGACCAGCAGGCCCTCGTTGTTCACCACATAGTTCGGCGAAAGTTCGGTGACCCCGTTACCCAGGCCGTAGACAATCCAGGTCCCCTTGTACTGCTCGATCGGGAGCACCGAATGCGTGTGGTGGCCGTAGATCATGGTGAACTGGCCGCTGTCCGCGAGGGCGTGGGCGACGCTCTGCTGCTCGGCGTTGGGCCCGCTCGAATACTCTTCACCGGCGTGCATGGCGCCGAGCACGATGTCCGCGCCCTGGTCCCGGGCCTTCTTCGCCTTGGCGATCATGACGTCAGGGTCAAGCATGTCCACTTGCCAGGCCGCCTCCGGGAGCTGTCCGTTCAGCCCGTACGTCGCATCGATCACCGCGATTTTCGCCGCGGCGGTCTGCAGGATCATCACGCCCTGCGCGTCGGCCTCGGTCCGGTATGAGCCCGTGTGCTGCAGCCCGGCCGCGTCGAGGGCATCCAGGGTGCGGACCAGTCCGGCAGTCCCGCGGTCGATGGTGTGGTTGCTGGCCGTTGTGCAGGCCTGGTAGCCCACCTGCTGGGCCGCGGTAATGATCTGCGGGGGAACGTTGAAGGAGGGATACGCCGAGAACGGTCCGGCCGGTCCGGCCACTGGGGTCTCCTGGTGGCAGATCGCGAGGTCGCTCCGTTCGATATACCTCCGCTGGCCCTCCAGCAGCGGGCCGAAGTCGAGCCCCTTCGCCCCGGTGGCGAGGGCATCGGCACGCGCCTGCTCCCACAGCTGGGCGTGGACCAGCATGTCCCCGGTGACGACGACGGAGGTGCAGCGGACGGCCGGGCAGGCGGGACCCTTGCCCGGCGTCGGCGTCGGGGTCGGCGTCGGGGCGGTCGACGGCGTCGGCGTGCTCGACGGCGGCTGGCCGTTCGACGCCTGCGGCTCCGCCGGCGTCGTTGCTGCCGTGGCGCCGGCGGCAGCTGAAGAAGTCGGGCTGCCGTTGTCCGGCCGGGCGATGACGCCGCAGGATGCTATGGACGCCACGAGCGACGCTGCTGCGGCCACGGCCAACAGCCGGCCGCGAAGAGTTGAGTTGGTATTCCCCATACTGGGCATCCTACGGCGGGCGCCACCACAACACGCTTAGCCGTCCATTGAGAACCGCAGCAATACATGAAAGAGTTATTTCATGACCAACCCCCTACTGAGCCCCAGCAACCTGCCGTTCGGCCTGCCCCCGTTCGCGGACATCGAGGATGTGCACTACGCCGAAGCCGTCGAGGCCGGTCTCGCGGAGCAACTGGCCGAGATCCAGGCAATCGTGGACAACCCGGAACCCGCGAGCTTCGAGAACACCGCACTGGCCATGGAGCAGTCCGGCCAGCTGCTGGGCCGTGCCGCGGCAGCCCTCTACACCCTCGTCTCGGCGGACGCCTCGGACCCGATCATGGAGCTGGAGACCCGCTTGTCCCCGCTGTTGTCGGCGCACCAGGACGCCGTCTACCTCAATCGTGGCCTCTTCGAGCGCTTCGCCGCCCTGGACTCCGCTGCACTCAACGGCGAGGCTGCACTCAACGGCGAGGCTTCACTCAACGGCGAGGCTGCACTCAACGGCGAGGCTTCACTCAACGGCGAGGCTGCACTCAACGGCGGGGCTGTGCTCGACGGCGAGGCGGCGCGGCTGGTGGACGAGTACCTCAAGGAGTTCCGCCAGTCCGGCATCGCACTGGACGGGACCGGCCAGGAGCGGCTCATGGCCGTCAACGCCGAGCTCGCGACGCTGGGCACCGCGTTCGGCCAGCGCGTCAAGGAAGGGATGAAGTCCGCCTCGCTGCTGCTGGACGACTCCGCCGAGCTGGCCGGCCTGCCGGCTGACGACGTCGCCAGCGCCGCGGAAGCCGCCCGCACCGCCGGGCACGCGGGCAAATTCCTGCTCACCCTCATCCAGCCCAGCAACCAGCCGGCCCTGGCCGCCCTGGAAAACCGTGACGTCCGCCGGCGCCTCTACGAGGCCTCCATCGGACGCGGCAGCGGCGGCGGCAGCCTCGACGTGCAGGACCTGGTCATGGACATGGTCAGGCTCCGCGCCGAAAAGGCCCGGCTGCTGGGCTTCGCGAACTTCGCCGAACTCATGGTGGACCGGCAGACCGCCCCCGACTTCGGGGCCGTGCAGACCATGCTGAACACGCTGGCCCCCGCCGCCGTCCGGAACGCCGATGCCGAAGCCGCAGCGCTGGCCGGGATCGCCAGCCACCCGCTCGAAGCCTGGGACTGGGCCTTCTACTCGGCCAGGGTCAAGCGTGAACGCTACGCCGTGGATGAGCAGGCCCTGCGCCCGTACTTCGAGCTGGACCGGGTCCTCAACGACGGCGTTTTCTTCGCCGCCAACGCCCTCTACGGCATCACGTTCCACAAACGCACCGACCTCGAGGGCTACCACCCGGACGTCCGGGTCTGGGAAGTGAGGAACGCGGACGGCACCGGACTGGGTCTGTTCCTGGGCGACTACTACAGGCGCGATTCCAAGCGCGGCGGGGCCTGGATGAACTCCCTCGTCGAGCAGTCCTCGCTCCTCGGTACCCGGCCCGTGGTGATCAACAACCTCAACATCTCCAAGCCGCCCGCCGGCGAACCCACGCTCCTGACCCTGGACGAGCTCCGCACCACGTTCCACGAGTTCGGCCATGCCCTGCACGGCCTGTTCTCCGCCGTCACTTACCCGCGGTTCGCCGGCACATCCGTGCCGCGGGACTTTGTGGAGTACCCCTCGCAGGTGAACGAAATGTGGATCATGTGGCCGGAAGTGCTGTCCAACTACGCTCGGCACTACGCCACCGGCGAGGCGCTGCCGCAGGAAGTGGTGGACAGGCTCGACGCCGCCCGGCTCTGGGGCGAGGGCTTCGGCACCACCGAATATCTGGGCGCCGCCCTGCTGGACCTCGCCTGGCACCTGCTGGACGGCGCCGATGTGCCGGCGGGCACGGTCGAGTTCGAGGCGAAGGCGCTGGCCGCGGCAGGGGTGGCGCACAGCCTGATCCCGCCGCGCTACCGGACGGGCTATTTCCAGCACATCTTCGCCGGCGGGGGGTACGCCGCCGGGTACTACTCCTACATCTGGAGCGAAGTCCTGGACGCCGAGACGGTGGACTGGTTCAAGGACAACGGCGGCCTCACCCGCACCAACGGGGACTTCTTCCGGAGCGAGCTGTTATCCAAGGGCAACAGCCGTGATCCGCTGGAATCCTTCCGGGCCTTCCGCGGACGCGACGCAGAGCTCGGGCCGCTACTTCGGCGCCGCGGCCTCGACTGACCCTCATCGACTGCTCCGTAAACGCCGTTTTGACCCCTGATAAGGGCCGTTACGGAGCAGTCGATGGAGGAAAGACGTTTTACCAGCCGCGCTCGGCGAGACGGTGCGGGGCCGGGATCTCGTCGACGTTGATGCCCACCATGGCCTCGCCCAGGCCGCGGGAGGCCTTGGCGATCTCGTCCGGGTCGTCGAAGAAGGTGGTGGCCTTCACGACGGCGGCGGCCCGCTGGGCCGGGTTGCCGGACTTGAAGATGCCGGAGCCGACGAACACGCCGTCGGCGCCGAGCTGCATCATCATGGCCGCGTCGGCCGGGGTGGCGATGCCGCCGGCGGTGAACAGCACGACGGGGAGCTTGCCGGTGGCGGCCACTTCCCTGACCAGTTCGTACGGGGCCTGCAGTTCCTTGGCGGCGACGTAGAGCTCGTCCTCTGCCATGCCGGCGAGCCTCTTGATCTCCGAGCGGATCTGGCGCATATGGGTGGTGGCGTTGGAGACGTCGCCGGTGCCGGCCTCACCCTTGGACCGGATCATGGCCGCGCCCTCGTTGATCCGGCGCAGGGCCTCACCGAGATTCGTGGCACCGCAGACGAAGGGAATGGTGAAGTTCCATTTGTCGATGTGGTTCGCGTAATCGGCCGGGGTCAGGACCTCGGACTCGTCGATGTAGTCCACGCCGAGAGTCTGGATGACCTGGGCCTCGACGAAGTGGCCGATCCTGACCTTGGCCATGACCGGGATGGACACGGCGGCGATGATCGCCTCGATCATGTCAGGATCGGACATCCGGGAGACGCCGCCCTGGGCGCGGATGTCGGCGGGAACACGCTCCAGCGCCATAACTGCCACGGCACCGGCATCCTCGGCGATGAGGGCCTGCTCGACGTTGACAACGTCCATGATGACGCCGCCCTTGAGCATCTCCGCCATTCCGCGCTTGACGCGGTTGCTGCCCGTGATGCTCTGGGCGGACGCGCCGGCTTCGCTGCTTACATCAGGTGTAGACACAAAAACCCCTATGGGTAGATAGATGACCTCGCCGGGGCGCGGACGGCACACCAGTACAGCTACGCACACCCCGGATTACCGGATCCATTGGCCGGTAGAGCTAATACTAGTACCCCGCCGCGACGCCGCTGAACTCCGGTTACGGCCGTCGGGGCACGCCGGACCCGGGCGCTTAGACGGCCGGTTCGGTGGCGGTACCTTCGGTTTCAGCGAGCCACTGGCGGTGCACGGCAACGATCCGCTGCACCACGGTCACCAGGCTTGCCGCGGCCAGGAGGCACAGTGTCACGAAGAGCACCATCACCGGCAGGCCCAGGCCGGTGAAGCCGGTGACCACCAGCACGGAAACGAGTCGTTCGGCGCGTTCGGCAACGCCCACGTTGGCATGGAAACCCAGCGCCTCGGCCTTGGCCCGGGCGTAGGACACCACCATCCCCAGGACTAGGCAGACGACGGCGGCAATCGCGATGGCGGTATTCGCGCCTCCGGTGAAGAACCAGACCGCGACGCCGGCGAACAGTGCGCCGTCGGCGACCCGGTCCAGGGTGGAGTCCAGGAAGTTCCCCCAGCGTCCGCCGCTCTCCTGCATCCTCGCCATAATGCCGTCGATGACATCGGAGAAGATGAAGGCAGTGATGAACAGCGTGCCCCACCAGAGCTGGCCCAGCGGGTAGAACACCAGGGCGCCCACCACCACGCCGAGCGTGCCCACAATGGTCACGGCGTCCGGGGAGACACCGATCCGCAGCAGCCAGCGGGCCAGCGGGGAGAACAGCGCGGTGAAGAATCCGCGCGCGTGCCTATTCAGCATCCGTCCCCCTGGCTGGTTCTTCCCGGGAAGACGTTTCGCCGGGCCAAGCCTCGGAGACCTGCTGGCGGACCTCGGCCAGGGTCTGGGTGATGGCCTTGGTCTGGGCGATGATCGGGAAAAAGTTGCCGTCCCCACCCCAGCGCGGTACCACATGCTGGTGCAGGTGGCCGGCGATGCCGGCCCCGCCGGTCACGCCCTGGTTCATGCCCAGATTGAAACCGCTTGGATTAGCGACCTTGCGCAGCACACGCATGGCGGTCTGGGTCAGCCCGGCAAATTCCGCCGTTTCCGCCACGGTCAGGTCCGTGTAGTCGGGGATGTGCCGGTACGGGCAGACCAGCAGGTGGCCGGGGTTGTACGGGAACAGGTTCAGCACCACGTAGCAGGTCCGCCCCCGGTACACGATGAGCGAATCCGCATCCTCACGATCGGGCGCGACACAGAACGGGCAGTCGTCCGGGTTCTTGAACTGGTGCTGCCCGCCCTTGATATACGCCATCCGGTGCGGGGTCCACAGGCGCTGGAACGCGTCCGGCACCCCGGCCAGGCCAAAGTCGTCCGTCACGCCGTCGTCGCCCGGATATTCCGGACCGGCCGCCGGTCTCTCCTGCACGCCCGTCCCCTAGCTGGTCCGGTCGCGGACGGCGTCCACGATCCGCTGGACGGCCTCGGCCACTGGCACGCCGTTGTCCTGGCTGCCGTCGCGGAAGCGGAACGACACGGCACCGGCGTCGGCGTCGTCTCCCCCGGCGATCAGCACGAACGGGACCTTGTCCTTGCTGGCCGTGCGGATCTTCTTCGGGAAGCGGTCCGAAGAAATATCGACCTCGGCCCGGATGCCGGCAGCCTTAAGCTGGCCGACGACGTCGAACATGTAGTCGTTGAACGTCTCGGCGACCGGAATGCCGACCACCTGGACGGGGGCGAGCCAGGCCGGGAACGCGCCGGCGTAGTGCTCGGTCAGGACACCCATAAAGCGTTCGATCGAGCCGAACAGCGCACGGTGAATCATGACCGGCCGCTGGCGGGTGCCGTCGGCCGCCTGGTACTCCAGTTCGAAGCGTTCCGGCAGGTTGAAGTCCAGCTGGATCGTGGACATCTGCCAGGTCCGGCCAATCGCATCACGGGCCTGGACGGAGATCTTGGGGCCGTAGAACGCGGCGCCGCCCGGATCCGGGACCAGGTCCAGGCCGGATTCCTCGGCGACCTCGGCCAGGGTCCGGGTGGCCTCCGCCCAGATCTCGTCCGGGCCCACCGACTTTTCCGGGTCCTTGGTGGAGAGCTCCAGGTAGAAGTCGTTCAGGCCGTAGTCCTTGAGCAGGGCGAGGACGAAGTTCAGCGTCTTGGTGAGCTCATCCTTCATCTGATCGCGGGTGCAGTAGATGTGCGCGTCATCCTGGGTCATGCCCCGGACGCGGGTGAGGCCGTGCACCACGCCGGACTTCTCGTAGCGGTAGACGGAACCGAACTCGAACAGCCGCAGCGGCAGCTCCCGGTAGGACCGGCCGCGGGAGCGGAAGATCAGGTTGTGCATGGGGCAGTTCATCGGCTTCAGGTAGTAGTCCTGGCCGGGCTTGCGGACGGTGCCGTCCTCGTTGAGTTCCGCGTCGATATGCATCGGCGGGAACATGCCGTCGCGGTACCAGTCCAGGTGGCCGGAGACCTCGTAGAGGTGGCCTTTGGTGATGTGCGGGGTGTAGACGAAGTCGTAGCCGGCCTCGACATGGCGCTGGCGGGAATAGTCCTCCATCGCCTTGCGGATAATGCCGCCCTTGGGATGGAACACCGGAAGGCCGGAGCCCAGCTCGTCAGGGAAGGAGAACAGGTCCAGTTCCACCCCCAGCTTGCGGTGGTCGCGGCGCTCGGCCTCGGCGATCCGCTCCTGGTAGGCCTTGAGGGCGTCCTTGGTTGGCCAGGCGGTGCCGTAGATGCGCTGCAGTTGCTTGTTCTTTTCGCTGCCGCGCCAGTACGCCGCGGAGGACCGGGTCAGGGCGAAGGCGTTGGAGATCAGCTTGGTGTTGGGCAGGTGCGGGCCGCGGCAGAGGTCACACCAGACGGTGGTGCCCTCCTTGCGCTCGACGTTGTCGTAGATGCTCAGCTCGCCGCCGCCCACCTCGACGGCGGAGCCGTCGGCGTCCGACCCTGCACCCTTGAGGCCGATCAGTTCGAGCTTGTAGGGCTCGTCCTTCATCGCCTCGCGGGCCTCATCTTCGCTGACCACCCGGCGGACGAACTTCTGGTTCTGGTTGATGATCTTCTGCATCATCTTTTCCAGGGTCTTCAAATCTTCCGGGGTGAACGGCTCCTCGACGTCGAAGTCGAAGTAGAAGCCGTCGGTGATGTACGGGCCGATTCCCAGCCTGGCATCGGGGCGCAGTTGCTGCACGGCCTGGGCCATGACGTGGGCTGTGGAGTGGCGCAGGACGTTCAGTCCGTCCGGGGAGTCGATGGTGACGGCCTCGATCGTGGCATCCTCGGGAAGCGGCTGGTCCAGGTCCAGCAGAGCGCCGTTGACGCGGGCCACTACGACGTCGCGGCGCTCAAAGAAGAGGTCCGCGCCGGTGGTCCCGGTAGTCACCTTGGTCTCTTCGCCATCGACGAGAAGGGTGATCTGCTGGGCATCTGACACGGGTGTCTCCTATTCAAGGTTAAGGGCTTCGTAGCTTGTGGCGTACGGGGACCACAGCCAGCCTCGTCCATGCTATCGGTTTCTGCAGAGGCCAACCAACGCGCCGCTCAGCCTCCAAACCCGGTAATGGCGAGGTTTCGCCTGATCCCGTCCAACGCACCGGGCGGCTCCGGTTCCCGCTGCTCCGGGATCCCGGCCGCCGGGACCGGGAACGGCAGGGTGTCTGTGCGGCTCAGGTCCCAGGCCATGCTCGCGCTGATGCTGATGCCGCGGGGACCGGTCCGGCGGGTGGTCCCCCGGATCAGCAGCAGCCGGGTGCCGAACAGCAACTGTCCGGCCAGTTCCTGGGCCTCGTGGAAGAAGACCGAATCCACGCAGCCTGTACCGTCGTCGATGCTGATGAACACCACCCGCCGTCCGCCGCGCATGGGCGGGGTCTGGGTGGCCACCCGGACACCGGCCACCAGGACCTCCGTGCCGTTGCGCAGCCCCAGCAGCTTGTCCGCGGTGGTGACCCCCAGCCTGTCCAGCAGCGGCCCGTGGCTGGACATCAGGTGTTCGCTGACGTCCATGGCCATCAGGTCCAGTTCGGCCCGGACGGTCTCCACCAAAGTCGGCGCGGGCAGCACGGCCTTGAGGTTCTTCAGCTCAATATCCCCCAGCGGCAGGGACAGCTGACCCTCAATGACCTCCAGACCCTTCCGGTGGGGGCGGCTCTGCAGGGTCTGGAGGTGCTGGACCAGATCCGCCCGGTTGGCGGTTCCGCCGGCGGCCCGGTGCAGGGAGTCGAAGGCGCCCAGCTGGGCCAGCCGCTTGATGCTCGGTTTGCTCAGCCGGGAGCGGGCGCGCAGGTCCGCCAGCGAGTCGTAAGGCTGGCCCGCCACCATCCGTTTGAGTTCAGCGCCGGAGAGTCCGAAGATGCCGTTCAGGCTCAGCCGGATGCCCAGCTTCCCGCGCTCCGGGCCGCCGGCGACCGGCTCCACCCGGTACTCGGCCCGGCTCAGGTTGATGTCCAGGGGCAGGATGGGGATCCCCAGCCGCCGCGCCTCTGCCACGAGGAGCCGCTTGGGGTACATCCCCGGATCGTGTTCCCACAGCCCGGCGAGGAACGCCTCCGGGTGATGGGTCTTGAGCCAGGCGGACTGGTACGTGGGCACGGCAAAGGCAGCCCCGTGGGCCTTGCAGAAACCGAAGCTGCCGAAGGCCTTGAGCGTGCCCCAGACTTTATCCACCACCTCGGGGCTGTACTCCCGGGCCCGGGCCTCCTGCCGGAAGAATTCCTCCACCCTGCCTTCCAGCACGTCGTTACCGAGGGCGCGGCGGAACTCATCGGCGCGGGCCAGACCGCAGCCGGTCATAACGTTGAAGGTCTTCAGGATCTGCTCGTGGAACACCGTGACGCCGTGGGTCTCCTCGAGGACCGGCTTGAGGTCCGGGTGCGGATACACCTCGGGGGCGAACCCGTGCCGGTGTTCCAAAAACGGCCGGACCATGTCCGATTTCATCGGCCCCGGGCGGAACAGCGAGATGTCAATAATGAGGTCGTTGAACTCCCGGGGCGCCAGTTTGCCGATCAGTTCGCGCTGGCCGGGTGATTCAATCTGGAAACAGCCCAGGGTGTGGGTGCTGCGGATTAGCTCATAGGTGGGTTCGTCGTCGAGCGGTACGGCGTTAAGATCGATGCGCCCGTCCGCGGAGATGTAGTCCGGTCCGGTGCCGTCCGGTCCTGACGGGTGCGCGCCTGCTGACACCACCTCGGCCTTGGAGGGATGCAACCGGATGACTTCCCTGACGGCGAAGGCCATGGCGCTTTGCATCCGGACGCCCAGGACATCGAGTTTGAGCATGCCCATGGGGTCCATGTCGTGCTTGTCGAACTGGCTCATCGGCAGGCCCAGGCCGCTGGGCTGCACGGGGGTCCGGTCCAGCAGGGTGGCGTCCCCCAGGATGACCCCGCACGGGTGCATGGAGATGTGCCGCGGCAGCCGGTCCAGCCGTTCAGTGAGGTCCACCAGCAGATCCAGCTGCTGGTTTTCGGAGAAACCACGCTGTTCCACCCGGCCGGCGAACTCCTTCAGCTCGGGTTTCTCCACCAGGGCCTCGCGGAAGTTCCGGGCCGAGAACCGCCACAACTGCTTGGCGATGTCCCCGATTTCGCCCTCCTCCATGCCCAGGGCAAGCCCGGCGTCGCGCACCGCACCGCGGGCGCGGTAGCCGTTTTGCATGCTCATCAGCGTGACGCGTTCCGAGCCGAAGCGCTCAAAGATCTTCCGGTAGACGTTGTGCCGTTCGGCGCTTTCGACATCGATGTCGATATCCGGCAGGGTGGCGCGGTCCCGGGAGAGGAAACGTTCGAAGATGAGGTCGTGCTGGAGCGGGTTCACCGCGCTGACCTCAATCAGGTAGTTGACCAGGCTGGAGGCGCCCGAGCCGCGGGCCGCGGCGCGGACGCCCATGGCCAGGATCATCCGCGAGACCTCGGCGACGGTCAGGAAGTACGCGGCAAAGCCCAGGCTGTCGATGATCCGCAACTCGTGCTCCAGCCGGGAGCGGAGTTCCCCGGCGGGCTTCCCGGTGATCCCGGGGAACCGGCGGCCGATTCCGGCCTCGCAGCGCTGGGTGAGCTCCGCCAGGGCATCCCCGGCGATTCCGATCACCGAGGCCTCGGGGACCACCGGCTGTTTCCAGCCCATGTCGCGCACCGGGTCCATCCGGCAGCGGTCCGCGAGCGCCTCGGTCTGGGCCATCAGCCGTTTAAGGTCCGCGGCGCCGTATCCGGCGGTGTGCATGATCTCCTTGCCCAGCTGCAGCATCTGCGCCGCTGACTTGAGCCAGCCCTGTCCGTTGGGCTGGAGCAGCGGGGCAGCGGACAGTTCGGGCAGGGACTTCAGTGTCCGGGCGGAGTCCAGCACGTCCGCGGTGGCCGCACCGTCCTCGGCGACGTACCGCACGGCGTTGCTCAGCACGGCGGGCACGGCGTGCTCCGCGGCCAATTTGAGCATGCGGACCGCGTGGGCCGTGCTCAGCGGCTCCCCGGGCGGGCTGAGCTGCGACACCACCTCGGCGGCGAGGGTCCCCGGCGGCATCGCGTCCAGCCAGCGCTTGAACAGGGTGCGGGGGCGCAGGTAGCGGCGCCCGCCCATGGCGCGTCCGACGTCGGAGTCCGGACCGATCAGCACGGTCAGTACCGGCTGCAGGGTCTCCGGGTGCAGGGTGCGGGAGGCCAGTTCCGCCCGGGTGACGGCCACGGGGACCGCTCCCTGCGCCTTGCCGGTGGTGCGGGCATGGGCATCGGAGATCAGCCGGCAGAGCGCCCGGTACCCGGCGCCGTTGTTGTGTCCGTGGGCCAGGACGACGACGCGTCCGCCCACCTGGGTGCGGAGGTCGCCGTCGTCGTCAAAGACCGCAAGGTCCACCCCGACGATCGGGTCCAGTCCCGCGGCCATGCACGCCTTCAAATGCTTGATGGTTCCGTAGAGGCCGTCACGGTCCGTGCAGGCGAGCGCCGTGGCGCCGTCGGCCGCGGCGGCGCCGGCGAGTTCCTCCGGCCAGGAGACCCCGTAATGGGCGCTGAAAGCGGTGGAGACGTGGAGATGGGTGAAGCTCATGCTGATTCGGACTCCCGGAAGGGACGCAGGGCATCGTGGATCCGCAGCAGCCGCCAGCGCCCGCTGCCAACATGCCGGGTCAGGTCAAGGGTGAGGAAATCCTCCGCGGGTGACCCGGTCGCGGGCGGCCCGGCCTTGGGTAACCCGGCCGGACGCACCTGGACCCGCCAGATCTCGTGATCCACCAGTCCGGGGCCGCTTCCCAGCGGGGCCCTCGGTTCCTCTGCCCACCACTGGCGCCGCTCATACCAGCGGACCGGATCAGCACAGACCGTGTAGCGGCGGCCTGCCCAGTCAAGCCTGAGGGGCGTTCCGGCGGGGGTGCAGACGACGTCGACCGACTCGCTGAACATGCCCATAGTGCCTCCCGGACCACACCATCTGTAAAAAGCAAACAAGTAAACCAAGCAGGTTATTCGAACATATCTTCGAACAACACCAGTCTACGACGGTGCCGGGACAAAACCTAGATCAGGGGTGGACGGACGCAGGCGCAGGTAGCAGGATTGAGCCATGAGCTCCCATAACGCACTTCTCAAGCACGTCAGCATCGCTGCCAAGGACACGTCCCTGGTGGCGAATTTCGATATAGACGGAAATATCCCCGGCCAGGGCGCCTATGTGGTGGGGCTGGTGTCCGCCACTGCGGACCATTCCCACCAGCGCCGGATGGGGATCGAGTTCATGAACGGCGAGGCCGTCTCCTTCTACTGCTTCAGCCACGACGGAACGGAGGAGAACTTCGACCTCAAGGGAGTGGAGCACTCCGGCAACACCATTACCGGCAACTTTCCCCTGAGCACGGTGCTTGGCCTCCCCAAGGGACACCTCATGACGGCCTTCAGCGACTGTGATGGCCGGGACTACCAGGCAAACGTGCCGGTGGATGAAGCCCTCTGACTCCTGCGCGGACCTGTTCCAGCCTTAGGAGCTGGCTTTGTAGACTCCCAGCTCGAGGGTGATGAACGCATCGATCATGGCCCGGTAGGTCTTCTCGACGAGGTCGACGTCGATGTCCTTCTGCTCCGCGGTGGCGCGGACGTGTTCGATCACCCGCTCCACGCGGCCGGGGGCCCGCACCTCGGCGCTATCCGCCTTGAGGGTTCCGGCGATCCGGATCAGGCGCTCGCGGCGGCCGATCAGCGACACGATCTGTTCGTCCACCTCGTCAACGGCGACCCGCACGGCGGCGAGCTGTTCCCGGTCGGCCTTGGCGGACTTGTCTTCTGCGTGATTTGTGGACATGTGCACGACAGTATCGAACCATGCCGCCACGAGTCGACTTAATGTCACTGGCTTAATGTCACTGGCTGGGCCGCAACCTGGGCAGCGCAGCGACCTGCGGCACAAATGCCAGGCCATAGGCCATGGCGTCCAGGACGCTGGCCGCGTTGACGTCCTAGGCGAGCGAGAGGAAGAGCTTTTCCAGGTCCTTCGTACTCATACCTGAGTCCTTCCGGACAATGCACTGCTCAAGCCCGCTCGCAATTATCGCGAATCCTGCCCGATCGAGCGCTTTCGAGACGGCGGCCAACTGCGTGACGGTGTCCTTGCAGTCGCCGCCCTCCTCGAGCATCCGGATTACGGCTCCCAGCTGCCCCTGAGCGCGCCTAAGCCGGTTGATGGCGGGGGCGAGTTCTGCTGAATCAAGTTCCATGGACGGCTCCAAAGCTAGGTGGTTCTACGCCAAGCGTATACCCCTATGGGTATTTTTGACTACCCCTGGGGGTATCTGTAATACTCGGTGAGGTATTCAGCTCTCGCGTGACTTGTCTCGAAAGGACACCCATGACATCCCTTTCCGCTTCGGCCGCCCCGGCTTCTCCCGCCGGACCCGCAGTCACCTCCCTGGCTCCCGAAACGCTGCGCAGCTGGTTCCAGGAACACCAGGATCTCATCGTTCTTGATGTCCGCTCCGCCGCCGAGTTTGACAACATGCACATCCGCGGCTCCTATAACGTCCCGCTTCCGCTGCTCTCTGAGCACGCTGACGAACTGGCCGCCCGCCTGGGTAGCCGCGTCGTGCTCGTCTGCCAGTCGGGAGCGCGTGCCGAGCAGGCACGGCAGCGCCTGGGAGGTGCGGGTATCGGCACCGCCTATGTCCTGACAGGAGGCGCCCCCGGGTTCGCCGAGGCAGGCGGAGACGTGATCCGCGGCAAGGCCCGCTGGGACCTCGAACGCCAGGTCAGGCTCGCCGCCGGCTCCCTCGTGGTTCTGGGCCTCGCCGGAGGTAAGTTCGTCTCTCCCAAGATCCGGCTCCTCGCCGGCGCCATCGGTGCGGGCCTGACCTTCTCGGCCGCTACCAACACCTGTGCCATGGGCCAGGCAATCTCGGCCATGCCCTGGAACAAGGCCGCCCGGGAGCCGACCCGCGAGTCCGCCATCCTGCAGTTTCCCGTCGCGGATACCGCGGGCCCGGCGGCGAAGGCCTCATGACCGGCACCCTGATCCTCGTTCTCGCCCTGTCGGTACTCATCGGACTGTCGCTCGGCGTGCTCGGCGGCGGCGGATCCATTCTGACCGTGCCGATCCTGGTCTATGTGGCCGGATTCGACGCCAAGGAAGCCATCGCCGCGTCCCTGTTCGTTGTTGGCGTGACCTCTGCCGTCAGCGTCTTCAGCCACGCGCGCGCCGGACGCGTCATGTGGCGCACCGGGCTGCTGTTCGGCGCCGCCGGCATGGCCGGCGCATTCGTGGGCGGCCTGCTGGGCGGGCATATCCCCGGCCAAATCCTTCTCATCGCATTTGCCCTGATGATGGTTGCCACCTCCATCGCCATGATTCGCGGGCGGAAGAAAAAGGCCGACGCGGGCACCGGGACTCCCCAGCACACCGAACTGCCGCTGTTCCGCGTTTTGCTGGACGGCCTCGTCGTTGGCCTGGTGACCGGCCTGGTCGGCGCCGGCGGCGGATTCCTTGTCGTCCCGGCCCTGGCGTTGCTCGGCGGCCTGCCGATGGCAATCGCCGTCGGAACGTCGCTGGTAGTGATCGCCATGAAGTCCTTCGCCGGCCTGGCCGGTTACCTCACCACTGTGGAGCTGGACTGGGGCATCACGCTGGCCGTTACCGCGGCCGCCATCGTGGGCAGCCTGATCGGGTCCAGGCTCGCAGGTCGAATTCCCGAGGCGGCACTGCGCAAGGGCTTCGGCTGGTTCGTGCTGGCCATGGGCACCTTCGTCCTCATCCAGCAGGCCCCGGTGGATCTGCGCGGACCTATTGCCCTGGGCGTCGCCGGAGCCACGCTCGTCGCGGCCGCAGCCTGCTGGTTCTTCAGTAAATCCTGCCCGCTGCGCAAGTCCAACCGCACCACCCGCCACCGCGACACCCAGCCCACGCCGGTCTAAATTGACCCGGGGCGTCCCGGCCACCGCACCATGTCTGCTCGGGCCGGTCCGCTGGCCTCACCGCCGCGATCCCTGAAACGAAAGGCACCACCATGGCAGAAATCAGCATCACCGAAGCGGACCAGCGCCGGAACCGGGCGCAGGTCCTGGACGTCCGCGAGGACTCCGAAATCGCCGAAGGAATGATCCCCGGCGCAGTCCACATCCCCATGGGCGAGCTGCAGGCCCGCCTGTCCGAGCTTGACGCCAAGGTCCCCGTGATCGCCATCTGCCGCAGCGGCAACCGCAGCGCCCGTGTGGCGGATGCCCTCAACGCCGCCGGCTTCACGGCAGACACCATGGACGGCGGCATGATCGCGTGGACCCGCGCGGGCCTGCCGACCACCTGACCCACCCTGAGCGGCAGTCCGCCAGTACACCCAACACCCGGAAGAACGGAAAGTTAGACATGGCAACCATCGATATCACCGAAAAGACCCTGGCCGAAACGCTGGAAACCAATGACATCGTCTTTGTCGACTTCTGGGCAGGCTGGTGCGGCCCCTGCCGCATGTTCGCCCCCACCTATGAAGCGGCCTCACTGAAGCATCCGGACGTGATCTTCGCCAAGGTGGACACCGAGGCCGAACAGGCTCTGGCGGTTGCCGCAGGAATCACCTCGATCCCCACGCTGATGGCTTTCCGCGACAAGACGCTGGTCTTCTCGCAGCCCGGGGCGCTCAACGCCGCGGGCCTCGAGCAGGTCATTGAGGGCGTCAAGAGCATGGATATGGCGAGCGTCCGGGCGGCGGCAGCACAGCCGCGGGCTTGACCGGAAACACCAGTTATAGACACCTTGCAGGATACCCCCTGGGGTATTATTGTTGGTAGTAGTCGACGGGGCAGTCCCCCACCGCCTGACGAAGGAGAGCACATGCTTCTGGAACGCATTTACGACGAAGATCTGGCCCAGGCCAGCTACCTGATCGGCTGCCAGGCCAAGGGTGTAGCGGTGGTTGTTGACCCCCGCCGCGACATCGCCGTGTACCAGGGCCTGGCCGAGAAGAACGGCATGAAGATTGTGGCCGTCACCGAGACCCACATCCACGCGGACTTCCTCTCCGGGACCCGTGAACTCGCCGCCGCGACCGGCGCCGCCGTCTACGTCTCCGGCGAGGGCGGGCCGGACTGGCAATACGCGTTCGACGGCGAGCGGCTGTTCGACGGCGAGAAGATCACCCTCGGCAACATCAGCATCCAGGCCCTCCACACCCCGGGGCACACCCCCGAGCACCTCTCCTTCCTGATCACCGACGGCGCCTTTGCCGATACCCCCGGCTATCTGCTCTCCGGTGACTTCGTCTT